>CAMODR010000038.1 GCA_946611495.1 uncultured Methanobrevibacter sp.
TAAATAAAAAAACAAGAAAAAATAATAATCTAAATAAAAAAAATAAAAATAGATAAGGGAAAATCCCTTAAAATAATTTTAAGCACTAGAAAGGAACAGCGGCATATTGCTTCATACTATGATAATTATTAGTATTCCAATTAACAATATTACCTAAACTATTTCTTACACTTGTAGCATCCGCTGAATACCATACTCCATCAACAAGGATTTGAGCCCATACGTGACCTGTAACCAATCCACTAGAGAATGTACATCCTTGAGCATGAGAGTACCTTGCATGAATGCCTGATGCTCTACAAAGAGCTACAACCAGGCTAGCTTGATCTACACAATTACCAGATCCTGCATTTAAAGTGCCTGAAGCACCATATCTTGAGTCAGCATAATAGCTATATGAAATATCATCCCTTACATAATTATAGATTGCAAGGGCCTTGCTTGCAGTTGAGCTTAAACCTTTGGTTAACTTACTTGCAACATCCTTGATTGTTTGAGTAATAGTTGATTGACCAGTACCCTTCAAGTATGCTGAAAGATTTGAAACAGTGTTCTTTTCGTTTAAACCAACTTTAAACTGACTTGAGTTCGCTTTAATCTTACTGTTAATAGTAACATCAGTAGAAACATCAATAGGTTTTGATACTCCTATAGCAGAACTTTGGAAAGTGCAGTAATTTGGTAAATACTTATCAGACTTGTAGAAAGCTAAAATCTTAGCTAATGCAAAGCTATACAATTTAAATTCAGCTTTTCCTAAAGATTTGCCGTTAGTGCCATAAACCGTTGCGTAAACTGGAGGAACCTTATCTGATTCCGCAAATGATACTACCCTTTTAGCCATATCAAGATATTGTGCCTTATAGACAGTGGTGTCTAAGTAATCCCCAGAGGAATTACAGTCAGCTATCTTAATGAGGGTAATATAATTTGTGTTACCTGCATTAATATTATGAACAGCCTTAGCCATCAAATAAGAAAATTGAGCAATACTTAATTTTGTATTTGCAACAGTTACAGTATTTGGCATTGCCTTATTCTTAGTCACATAAGTTTTTACATTCACTGCAGCCGTTTCAATGTCATTCAAGTAGAATCTTGTAGAACTGTTTTTAACAGTGATAGTATTTGTAAGCTTAGAAGCTTTATATGCACTTGAACCAGCATATGAAGCAACAATTGAATATTTGCCTGCAACTAAGTTAATTGCTAAGGTAGCAATACCCTTTGAATTAGTGGTTTTTGAATATGACTTACCAGAAACGCTTATTGTAAGTTTCTGATTAGACAATGCTTTTCCACTGCTATCGGTTAAAGTAACTGAATAATCATCTCCTCTTGTAATTGAAGTGCTAGCAGCCTTTAAGCTTGTAGCTTTAGCTGCAACAGAACTGTTTGATGAACTAGAGCCATTTCCAGAACTTGAATTACTGCTTGAAGCTTTCAATGCAGAACTTTCAAATGTACAGTAATTTGGCAAGTATTTGTCAGATTTATGGAAAGCTAAAATCTTAGCAAATGCAAAGGTGTATAGGTTAAAACCTGCATTTCCAACATTAGATCTTGCAGCATTCTTTACAAGAGCATAACTTGCAGGAACCTTGTTTGAATCTATATAAGCATATACTCTTTTAGCCAAGTCCACATACTGTGCCTTATAGACAGTTGTATTTAATGAATTTGAACTTGAAGCACCATTGGAAATGCCGCTTAATAAGGATATGCTGTTTTTATTGTTAGAGTTAAGATTTGCAATAGCTTTTGCCATTAAGTATGAAAATTCTGATATTTTCAAGTTGCTTGAGCCAACACTGACAGTTGAAGGCAATGCCTTATTCTTTAAAACATATGCTTTTAAGTTAGTAGCAGCAGTTTCAATATTTGCAATAGAGAAACCTTGAGAACTGGAACTTGGATTCTTAACAGTTAAGCTTACAGATGAACTGGAAGCCTTATATTTGGAAGTTCCAGGATAAGAACAAGACAAGGTATATTTGCCTGCCTTTAAGTTAATTTTCAAGGTAGCGATACCTTGAGAATTTGTAGTCTTGGCATAACTCTTGCCTTTAATGGAAATGGTCACCTTCTGACTAGCCAAAGGATTGCCGTTTACATCAACTAATGTAAACCGATAATAATTACCCTTTTCGATAGAACTGCCGCTAGGCTTTATGCTAGTGCTTCCTTTTGTAACAGTCAATGATACAGATAAGCTGGAAGCGGCATAGCTTGAAGTGCCTGCATAGGAACAAGCTAAAGTGTATTTAGCAGGATTTAGATTAATCCTTAAAGAAGCTTGTCCTTTTGAATTGGTAGTCTTTGCATAGGTTTTGCCTTTAATAGTAAATGAAACCTTTTGATTTGCCAAAGCTTTACCATTGCTATCAGTTAAGGTAATTGTATAAGATTTACCTTTAGCTATAGAAGTTCCACTACCCTTAAGGGTAGTTTTGCTTTTGCTAGCTTGTAGAGAAGATGAAGACAATACATTTTTAGATCCTTTATTAGGTTCTAAAGTATCCTCATTTGTATTAGTACTTAAAACTTCACTTTCTGAATCAACATTGCTTGAACTAGTATTAGATTCTCCTATTGAACTTGATTCACTTAGATAATTACTGTTTGAATCAGAATCTGTAGCCAAATAGCTACTAGAAATACTAGAATCTGATATATCACCTGAAGAACTTGCTTCATCAATATCAATAGCAGATGCAGTTGAGATTAATATGAATCCCATTAAGAGTACTGCTAAAAGCAACGTAGCATTCTTAACTGAAATTTTATCACCTCACTTATCAAAATAATCAAATTATAAAAAAATATTTAACTCTTTTTATAATTTTTTGTTTCAATACATGAATACAAAATTTATTCGCATAAACTTAATCAAGATAAGGATAAGTCTTATTTGATTAAATGCATAACAATTATTCTGAATTTTTTACAAATTTGAAACATAGTTCAAATTGATTAATTAAATATTATTATTTTTAAATATATAAAGATTACTGAAAAAAATTCTAAAAAACAAGCCTAATTAATGCTTTAAAATGTGTTTTAAGATTTATAATTTCTATTTTTTTAATAATAAACTCATTAAAATAATAAATAGACAAAGAAATAAAAAATAGACATATAGAATTGAAAATAAGAATTTTAATTTTTAAAAAGATAAAATGAACTTTTTATGCTTTAATTTAAGAATAAATACTTAAAATTACTTATTTTAATGAAATTTAAATAAATATTACTTAGATAAATAGAAAATAAATAAAAAATCTTTATTTAACTGAAAAAAGAACAAGTAACTATAAAATATATTTAATAAAAAAGAAAATAAAAATTTTATTTTTAATATCCATATATTTAAAGGCATAATTTAAATAAACAATTATATTAAAAAGTATTTAAAGAGAATAATTGAAATTTAGAGAGAACTAGATAAAAAACAGTCAATTAAACCAAATAAAGAAAAATAAAGAAAAATATCAAAAAACTTAAAAAAATAAACTAAAAGAATAGAAAAATAAAATAAAAACCTAAAAAAAGTAAATTAAAAAGTTAGTTATAAACAAGTAGTGATAAAAATTTTGGTCAAGGTTTTTGAGCCGAAGGCTCAAAAAGCTTGGCTACATCATAGGAGGCATTCCACCAGGCATACCACCCATACCACCCATACCAGGTGCAGGAGGCATACCACTATGATCTAAGTTTTCATCTTCGTCAACTTTTTGAAGCGCACCAGCAGCCGCAACTAAATCATCAATACGTAAAATCATTTCACAAGCTTCTTGAGCAGATTGAATAGCTTGTTTTTTAACCTTTTGAGGTTCAATTACGCCTGCTTCTTTCATATCAACGACTTTACCTTCAAAGACATTTAATCCCATGTATGGATTGTCTTCATGAGCAGCCCTAAGCTCTACAAGCAAATCGATAGTATTTAAACCAGCATTTTCAGATAAGGTCCTTGGAACAATTTCTAAAGCATCAGCAAATGCAATGATAGCTAATTGTTCTCTGCCGCTTACTGAATTAGCAAATGATCTTAATTGTCTTGCAATTTCAATTTCAGGAGATCCTCCACCACTAACTACTTTTCCTTCTTCAATGGTAGCGGAAACTACTCCTAATGCATCTTCCATAGCTCTTTCAATTTCAGAGGAAATGTGTCTTGTACTTCCACGGATTAAAATGGAACTTGCTTTAGGGTCTTCACAGCCTTCAATGAAAGTTAAGATTTGGTCAAAGACTTTTTCTTGGTGTATATATTCAGCCTTACCTAAAACATCAGGAGTCAAGTCTTCAATATTAGTGATGAGCTCAGCGCCAGTTGCTTTCATAATTCTCTTTACGTCAGTGTTTTTAACTCTCTTGAATGCCATGATTCCTGCTTTGGAGAGGTAATGTTGTACAACATCATCAATACCTTTTTGACAGAACAATACATTACATCCGGAATCTATGATCTTATCAGCGATTTCCTTAAGCATTTCCTGTTCATTGTCTAAGAAGACTTGCATTTGCAATGGGTCAGTGAAGTCCACTTTAGCATTGTCTAAGTCTTTTAATTCTAAAGGATATTTCATTAATGCAATTTTTGCATCCTTGATTTCCTTAGGCATAGCTTCATTTGCTCTTCCTTGATCAATGAATATACCATCAACGATTTCAGAATCTTCAATGCTTCCACCATTGATTCTGTGGATTTTAATGAGAGTCTTATCTACTTTTTCTCCTTCTTCAACTTTCATAACAGCTTGAACAAGCAAGTCTGCAAGTTCGTCTTTAGCATAGTCAGAACCTTTACCAGTCATTGCAGTTTTTGCAATTCCAAATAAGGTGTCCTTGTCTCTTGCATCCATAGAAATGTCAAATAAGATTTCCATTGCTTTAGCAACAGCTAATCTGTACCCCATAAGAATGGTAGGTACTGGAGTTCCATCTTCCATTAGCTCTTGTGCCTTTTTAAGCAATTCACCAGCAATGATTACTACAGTGGTAGTTCCGTCTCCAACTACATTTTCTTGTTTTCTTGCAATTTCCACAAGCATTTTAGCAGCAGGGTGAGATATGTCCATTTCCTGTAAGATAGTTGCACCATCATTTGTTACAACTACATCACCCATTTTATCCACTAACATCTTATCCATTCCTCTTGGACCAAGGGTGGTTCTAACGATGCTTGCTAAAATTTGACTAGCAAGAATATTCATTCTTAAAGCTTGTCTGCCTTGGAATCTTTCAGTATCATCACGTAAAATATACATTGGTTGATTAATTTGTGCCATAATAATCTCCTTAATTAATCTCAATACTATAAATTAAATATATGTTAATAAATTTAATAATATTAATTGAATTTGTTAATTAGTATAATAAATTACTAATTATTTAAATAACTTAAAGTTATTAATAAGAAAATATAACAACTTACTGTTATTCATTAAATAAATAAAGTAAAAATAAACTTTATTTAACAATAAAATTAAAAAATAGATATTTTTAAAGCATTTTAATAAAAATAAACTATTTTTATAATTTTGTTTTAAGAATAAAATAATAAAAATTGATTAAATTATCCATATAATTATACATTCATTTAACTTACTATAAAAAAGTTTTGATTAGAAATATAAATTCTTGCTCAATTAAAAAAAATTATAAAAAAATAGTAAGAAAATAGTCAAAAATAAAAAATAATAGTAAAAAATTTAAAAAAATTATAAAAAATAGTAAAAAAAAGAATGAATAAAATAATTTTAAAAGTTAGTTTTCAAGCATTATTCAGTCTTTGTAGGTAAAAATGGAATCAATGCTTGAGCCAATTTACTGATAGGCATGGTTTGTATCCAAACTCTTCCAGGCCCAGTAACTCTTGCAAAGAACAATCCTTCACCGAATAAGATGTTTTTTGCACCTTTAACTCTTTGAATGTCATACTGTACAGATTCATCCATTGCAGCAATGTGTCCAGGATCAAGGAGTAATGTTTCACCAGATTGTAACTCACGAACAATGGATTCACCATCTACTTCCAAGAAAACCATTCCCTCTCCAGAGAATTTTTGAAGAATGAAACCTTCTCCACCGAATATTCCTGTTCCAAGATTAGCTCTGAAATGAATATCAACATTGACACTATCTTCTGCTGCTAAAAATGCATTTTTCTGACCTATAATTGTACTAGAACCATTTAATCTAATTGGAAGAATCTTACCAGGACTGCAAGCAGAAAATCCAATCTTTTGATTGTCCTCTTCAGCAGAGAAGTAGTTTAAAAAGAGGGTATCGCCAGATAATGCCCTTCCAAGACCTTTTAAAAGACCTCCACCAGTACTAGTTTCCATTTTCATGCCTGAAGTCATAAATGCCATTGCACCAGTTTCATTTTGCATTCTTTCTCCTTTCTGCAATGTACAGACTACAATAGGAAATGCGCCACCTTCTATTTCATATTCCATAATATCACCAAAAAATAATTATATAATTATATTATATTTTGAAATTAATGCTTAATTAATTTTTATAATTTATTTTAAAGTTTTAAATAATTAATGGAAAACAAAAACAAGGAAAATATAGAAAAAAATGTTAAAATAGTAAAAAAAAGAATAAAACTCCCTTATGTAAAAACTAAAAAAAGAATAAATAAAACAATAGAAAAAAAATAAAAAAAGAAAAATCAGATCAATAAAATAATAAAAAAAGATTAAAAAAGTCATTTAGTAGAAAAGACTACCAGTAACCTTTTTCTTTTCAGAACTAGTCATTTTCCTATAAGACACATCCATCTTATAAGGAGTGTAGCCGTTTATCTTTTTAGTGGAAAGTATGCTGAATCCACTGATGTTCTTTGCAGTGGAAGTTCTTGTAATGACTTTACCCTTCTTATTTTTATAATAAACTTTTATCTTTGATAAAACATAGGTATGAGGTGCAAAATCGTCACCTAATTTCTTATTATGATAGAATATTACTGCATAAACCCCTTTTAAGTATTGTGCATCCTTTGGTTGATAAAATGTGGAAATTCTATCTCCCTTACCAACATCCTTGTATTTGCCTACTTTAATTGTAGTTGTAGCAGCGCAAGCTTGACCCATAGTAAATCCAATGACTGCAATGGATAGGACAAGCAATACAATTATTTTTCTTTTATCCACAAGATTCCCTCCTAAAATTCTTATAGTATATAGTATAACTTCAATCTTTATATATCTAATGAAAAAAAATAAAAAAGAATATTCCAATTATTTTATTTTTAGAATCATTTCAACTTATTTCCACAAACTGTACAGAACATATCATCTGCAGCAACGTTGCTTCCGCAATTAGAGCATTTTAATTCAATTTCAATCTTTGTTCCACAATTGACACAAAATTGATCATCTGAACCTATATCATAGCCACATTTAGGACATTTTAATGAAGCATTAGTGCTGCTATTTAATTTACTTGAGTTATCTCTTGAAATTTGGCTTTGAAGACCTTGTGAACCATTGGTTTTATTTGAATCCATGTACTCTTCCTTAGCCTTTGGAGTTTCCGGCATTATAGGCTTGCTATAAAAATCTGTGGTATTCAATATTTCCTTTTCAGATTCTACCATAACTGCAATTCTCTTTTCATCAGATGGGTGTGTTGAGAAGAAATCAAAACTGCTGGCGTTATCTCCAGCAAATTCTCTCCAGAATTTAGGAACTTCACGAATGTCATAGCCTGCAAGGTGGCAAATGAACATTCCTAACTTATCAGCTTCAAATTCCTGATCACGTCCCCATGGCTGCATCAAGAAGTATTGGGAACCCATATTAACAATATTTGTAGCTGCTCTTGCCAGATTTCCAAGGCCCCCTAATCCTACAAGGTCAAGTGCAAAGCTTCCTATCCAAGCGGCAGTTGCAACACCGTCTTTTGTGCTTTGAGCGCTTGCTCTTGTTCTACCGTGATCAAGCAATGCATGAGCCATCTCGTGAGCCAAGATAAATGCAAGTCTCTCTTCAGTGTTAGCTATTGAGAATATGCCTGAATAAACCATGATCTTTCCACCAGGCATGCAGCATGCATTAACGCTATTGTTTGCTATCAAATGAACATCCCATTCATAATAGCCATCAACATAATCATATCTTCCTATCTTCATTAGGAACTCGTTTACAGTGTTTATTAGCTTAACTGCAACTTGAATTATTGCTTGTCCTTCAGGAGTGTTGTCTAATAATTGGGAGCGTTGTATCTCTTGGTAATAGCCTTGAAAGCATCCTTGCAAAAACTTGTCATCATCAACAGAATCATAATGTTCCTTACCAGTAAATGGATTTAGTGGGCTTCTATCATCCTTTCTCATCATATCACCAATAATTAAAAAGAGTTATATATAGTTTATATTTAAATGTATTTAAAGTTTAAAATTTAAGTTAAAAAAA
>CAMODR010000039.1 GCA_946611495.1 uncultured Methanobrevibacter sp.
AATGATTTAAAGAAGTTTTCAAAGTCTTCATCTTCCATTGGCTGTGGAGTTGAATAATTATCATTTTCAAATATGTCATTTGCCAATTTTCTATAAGCATCAGACTCTTCAGACTCAGGAGCAAATTCTACTACAGTTTTAGCATCCAATTCACTTCTTTGAATCAAATTGCTTCTTCCAATGACTCCAATCACCTGGGTGCCTATCTCACTTGCAAAGGCAGAAACTATCTCTTCTTCCCTTTCGATTCCCTTGCAATTACAGATAATGCCTCCAAGATTGCCTTTCAATTTTTTAATTCCTCTTGATATGTTATTTGCTGCATATAAAGACATATATTCTCCAGATGAAACAATGAATACTTCATCAGCATAATCTTCCCTAAGAGGAACTGAGAAACCTCCACATACAACATCACCTAATACATCATAAAGAATTACATCAAATTCCTCATCAAAGGCATTAAGGTTTTCCAATCGTTTCATTGCAACAATAACGCCACGGCCAGCACATCCCACTCCAGGCTCAGGACCTCCGCTTTCAACACATTTAATATTGTTAAAGCCTTCAAAGACTAAATCATCAAGCTCTGGCTTTTTATTATCCTTTAATGTGTGAACTATTGTAGGGATTCTCTTACCGCATAATGTTCTGGTTGTATCTGATTTAGGATCACAACCAATAACCATGACCTTCTTATTATCTTCACTATAAGCTGCTGCAATATTAGCTACTGTGGTACTTTTACCTATACCACCTTTTCCATAGATAGCTATCTTTTTCTGTCTTTTCATTATTACACCAAAACGATTGATTAAAATGATATTTTTTATATTAACTTATGTAAATATGAGTTGTTATTTTAATTAAAATATATTAAAATGATATATTTAAAATTGCCTTTACAAATATGAGTCATTTTAGGAATCTAACTGTCTTCACGAGGGATTAGCTTATAAACAAAATCGCTTTCCCTTAACTTTTCATCGATGGCAATAGCTACATTAGAACCTTTCTCTGCCTTTTCAATGTTCCTGCCATCAATCTGCATAGACTCAACAATATGAGTTATTGAACCTGTAGTAGGTCCTTGAATCATTATCTCATCACCTACTGCCAAGTCATCCCAGATTTTAAGTTCTGCAACTTTAATCTTATTATAATAGTTTACGACCTTAGCTATGTCTTTCTTTATGAATTTTGACTGATTGTTTTCGCTGATTTCATATGGGACATTGAAATAGAATCCTGTATCGTATCCCCTATTGAATACCTTCTCCAATTCTTCCATCCACTTTGGGTCATATTGCCAATTTTCTGGGTCTTTATAGTAAAGGTCAATGGCTTGCCTATAGACTGAAACTGCAGTTGCAACATAATCAGGAGACCTTGCCCTTCCCTCTATCTTAAAGGAGTCAATTCCGGCTTCAATAAGCTCTGGAATATGTTCAATCAATGCCATATCCTTTGGAGAGAAGAAATTTGTCCTATATGAATCATCATATGATGAGGATATTATGAATGATTCATCATCACAGTCAGAGAAGTTTATCACATCATCTGTCTCATTTTCCTCAAAGCTTAGTTTCCAATCCTTTCTGCATGGCTGCAAGCAATCGCCACAGTTAGCACTTCTGCCATAAAGGCCATAGCTCAAGAAGCACCTTCCAGATATTGCCATGCACATTGCACCATGAATAAAAACCTCTGTCTCTATTTTAGAATCGGATTCCTTCAATTTTTTATTTATTTCCTTGATTTCCTCTAAAGAAAGCTCTCTTGACAGGATGGCTCTTTTTACTCCCATCTTTTCAAATGCCTTCAAAGCATAATAATTTGTAACATTCTCCTGAACGCTGATATGTGCCTCCAAACCGTTTTCACACACAAGGTCAATTAAGGAAATGTCGGATAAGATAATTCCATCTGCACCATATTCCTTGATAAAAGGCAATTGCTTCTCTAATCGCTCCACATCCTTATCTTTCATAATCGTATTGGCACAGACATATAATTTAGCATTATATTCTTTTGTTATTTCACTCGCTTCTTTAATATCCTCTAAAGAGAAATTGCTAGCATTAACTCTCATATTAGCATCTTTCAAGCCAATATAAACAGCATCTGCACCGCTTTTCAATGCGCTTCTAAGTGAAATGAAATTTCCAGCAGGAGCCAATAATTCTACCATAATAACCTTATCCATAATTAAATTAAATAAATTAAATAAATTAAAAAATTAAAATCAAGAAAAATCCCAAAATAGAAATAAAGAATAATAAAATAAGTAAATTAAAATAAAATAAAAATTAAAGGGGATTATTTATAAGCCTATTCCTCATCTTCTGAATCGGATAGCCTATTATAATAATCATAGTATGATTCTGCCTCTAAATCATCAGGTATTTCTGTCGGATAATCCTCATTTAAACAACCTAAACATAATTTAGACTCATCAATACCAATAGCTTTAACTAAAGATTCTATGCTGATATAACCTAAAGTTTCAGCACCTAATTTTTGTCTGATATCTTCAATAGACATATTAGCTGCAATTAGCTCTTCTTTGGTAGCCATTGCAACACCATAGAAACATGGTGCCATTACTGGAGGACAGCCAATTAGCATATGAACCTCTTTAGCACCTGCAGCCTTCAATATCTTAACTAAAGATTCAGAAGTTGTTCCCCTAACTATACTGTCATCAATGACAACAACACGCTTGCCTTTCAATTCATGTCTTAATGGGTTTACCTTAAGTCTTACAGCGATTTCACGTTCAGCCTGTGTTGGCATAATGAAAGTCCTTCCAACATATCTGTTCTTAATTAATCCTTCACCATATGGAATTCCAGAAGCTCTAGCATAGCCGATTGCAGCTGGAATAGATGAATCCGGAACAGGCAAGACCAAATCAGCATCAATAGGGAATTCTTCATACAATGCCTCACCTATTTTAAGTCTTGTATTATAAACACTCTTTTCATCTATAACACTGTCAGGACGTGCAAAGTAAACGTATTCAAACATACAATGAGCTAATTTAGAGCCTTTTGCAGAAGGCAAGATATAGGAATTAATCTTATTATCCTTAAAGTAAATCAATTCGCCAGGCTTAAAATCACGGATAAGTTCTGCATTCATTACATCAAATGCAACAGATTCAGATGCAACTACATAAAAGTCTTCAGTTTCTCCTAAAACCAAAGGTTTCATAGCCATAGGATCTCTTAAAACATATAACTCATCATTGATTAAGATCACTAAAGAATAGGAACCGATCAATTTTTGAGATACATTATCAATTATCTTTAAAATATCAGTTTCTTCCTTGTGTTCCTCTTTAATCAAGTAGCATACCACTTCAGAATCAGTGTCAGATTTAAACTCATATCCCTTTTTGGACAATTCATCTCTTAATGCACCAGAATTTACTATATCACCATTATGTGCAATAGCAATAAAACCATCATTCAAATCAGTGAAAAAAGGCTGTGAACTTTCTAATTTTGAAGCCCCAGTGGTAGAATATCTTACATGACCAATACCAACATTTCCAGCCAGGCTTTTAATTAATGCATTATTAAAAACATCTGTCACAAGACCCATACCGCAATGATAGTTTAAGCCAAAATTAATATTATGAGTAGCTATTCCTGCAGATTCTTGTCCCCTATGCTGTAAAGCATATAAACCGTAATAAATTAAGTGAGAAACATCTTTAGAAGAGTCTTTAGAGTGAATCCCAACTATACCGCACTTATCTTTCAATATCTAATCTCCATTACCCTATTAAGACAATAATTTTTATAAAAATTTTTGATTAATTTTTATTATGAATATTTATAAATTTTCTAATATTTATAATAATCTTTTTAGGAAATTTTATAAAAAAAATAGAATTGCAAATAAAAAAGGGAAAAGAATTAACGATAATGAAAAAAGTAAAAACAGAATAAAATAATAAAAAATTTAAAGGATTATAACTAGAAAAAAGAAAAATAAGATAAAAAATAGCTAAAAATAAAATAAAAAATAAAGAAAAAAGTAAAATAATTAAAAACTAATCCCAAAGATTAGAAAATGAATTAAACAACTCATCTTCGTTTTCATCTACATCCTCATCATCATAATCATAGCTATCTTCTTCGAGAGAATCATCTTCCTCATCATCCTTTAAGGAGCGAAGGGACCTTAGCTTGAAAACATTGATTTCATCTGAAGAATCATCATCATTTTTTCTAGAGTATTGAGAGTCTTCATTTAAGTCAAAATCATTATTAAAGTCCAATTCCCTGAATTCACTGCGGGAATTATCATTTCCTTCATATCTTTCATTATAAATGAATTCATCAGAATTATCATCTGATTCAGAAAGATATGGCTTATCATAAGATACAGCATCATCATTTACTGAAGTAGCAGAAGCAAAACTTGAGAGAGAATTATCTGATGAAAGAGAATCTAAATCAAAACGGGATTCGCTTAAAGAAGAATCTGATTTGAGACTATCAATTTCCTCGAATTTAAAGTTGCTATTGAAATTATTAAAGTCCAATTCATTTTTATTAGTGTCATTTAAGATGAATGCAGTTTTAATAATTTTCAACCAGTCTAAAGCATCTTCTTTTGATTCGGCGCAAATGACACCCTGACCAATCATAAGGTTCTTAGGGCGGAAATTATCGGTGCTGATTAGGACAAACCTATAGATTTCCTCAGACATTGACTCATTGAAAAGTTCCATCCATAAGTCCTTTAGGGAATAGACTTCCAGGAAATTCCTGCTGTGAATACTTTCAAAACGAGATTTCAAGTCAGAGTAATCTGATTTGATGCTGTCTAAATCCTTTTGAAGTATCTTTACCTCTTCGATTAGCTTCTCATTCTTCTCACGTATGGATTTGGATTCATTCAATAGCACATCATTTTCCTTTTTGATCTTATCAAACCTTAATCTGCTATTATCAAATTCCTTCTTGATTGAATAATAGTTTCTTTTTGATTCATTGATTGAAGATAAATTAGAAATGCTATACAAGCCTGCACGAATGATTGAATTTGCTATTTCATCTTCAAAGGTATTGTCCGCGTCATAATCATAGTCATAATCATTAATCTCCTCTAAAGATGGAAGCTTTAAAAATTCAATATAATTATAATCAGTTTTTAAGGCTTTTTTAAATCTATTGAATAGATTTTTACCATCTAAATCAGACATTGCAGCAATTAAAACCAAATCTGCACCAATTATTGTGTTTTTAGCTATCTCCAAATCTTGGGTAGGAATGATTGATGAGATGTTTACATTAAAATTCGATAAATCAAAATTACTTACTGCTTTAGAGATAGCTTCAATATAATCCATATTTGTTAAAATAATCCTTATGTCCACTGGTTTAGGTTTATTCAAATTATCATATTCATTTGATTCAAAATCATTATTCATCTTTACACCTTCTAAAGCAAACCAAATTTCATTTATAAAAAAATAAATAAATAAAATCCTAAAAACCATCTAATAGCAAATTAAAAAAAATAATGCTGAACTTTAAATATTAAAAAATAAATAAAAACAAAAATATTAATATAAAAAATTAAAAGAATCCATAGACAAATTAATTAGCTATGAATCTTCTTATGCCAGTTCCATGCAGATTCGACTATGTCCTCCAAATCTGGAATTTGAGGTTTCCATTTTAAGATTTCTTCAGCCTTTTTAGAATCTGCAATTAAAATATCGGGATCTCCTGCACGGCGTCCTTCAACTTCAACTTTAAAATCAATTTCAGTAACCTTCTTACAGGTATCAATAACTTCTTTTACTGAAAATCCGCTGCCATTTCCTAAATTAAATATATTACTATCATTAAAAGGTTCTTCTAAATACTGCAATGCTTTCAAATGAGCATCAGCCAAATCTTGAACATGAATATAATCCCTAATGCAAGTTCCATCAGGAGTGTCATAGTCATCTCCAAAAATGGATATGCTGCTTCTTCTTCCAAGAGCCGCATCTAAAACCAAAGGAATCAAGTGAGATTCAGGATTATGATCTTCACCAATTTCACAATCCAAATCGGCACCTGCAGCATTGAAGTATCTTAAGGAAACATATTTTAATCCTCCGAAGTCAGATTCATCCTTCAATAGATTTTCAACCATTAGCTTAGATTCACCATATGGATTGATAGGCTTCAATTCACTGGTTTCGCTAATAGGAATTTCCTTAGGAATTCCATAGAGTGCAGCAGTTGATGAGAATATAAATTTCCTTACTCTAAACTCTTTCATTATTCTTAAGAGATTAGCAGTGTTTTCATAATTATTCTTAAAATACTTTTCAGGCTCTTCAACAGATTCTGCAACAGAAGAAAAAGCTGCAAAATGCATTACAGCTTCAATATCATTTTCTTGAAAAACTTCTCTTAACTTGTCTGTATCGCTTAAGTCTGCATTCACTAATTTTCCCCATTTTACTGCAGACTTATGCCCTTTAGATAAATTGTCTAAAACAATGGTTTCATATCCAGATTGATTTAGTAGCTTGTTGATATGGGAGCCTATGTATCCAGCTCCACCTGTAATTAAAATCATAATATCACGAAGTAAATTAATTGATTTATAAAAATTTATTATATATTTTTATTTATGGATAACAATATATAATCTTTTAGATTTAAAATGGATAAATCTTAATTTTTTTAGTCAAAATAAAAGTATTCTTATAACTTTATACTTAAAAAGAATAAGATTATATTAAAATAAGAAAAAATCATTAACTTTAATTTATATAACCGATTAATAAAGAAAATAGCGAAAAATGATTTAAGAAAAAACAGAAAAAAAACTAAAAAATAGAATAAAATAATAAAAGAAAATAGAAAAAATAAAAAAAGAATGTAAATTGCCTATAAGAACAATTTACCTAATTTTAAAGCTGCTTTTGGTTGAACTTTAATTAAAGCTTTTACAAGCTCGGTTGTACTGATTTTACTGAATTCCATACCTTGGAAAGCATGAGCGATACTGTTTAACTCTTCATCGCTTAAAGTCCATAAGTAATCACATACTTTGGAATATTTTTCCATGTCGTGACCCATTTCGTCATCGACCATTTTTGCATACTTCTTAAGGAATTTTTTAGAGTAATCTCCAGCTTTAATAGCTTCAGCAGCTACTTCACCAGCAAATCTTCCTCCCATCATACCGCTAGTGATTCCTCCACCGGTTAATGGGTTTACTTGGCTTGCTGCATCTCCACAGAGTAAAATGTTGTCTCCATACATTTCCTTTACAAGTCCACCTACAGGGTCTCCACCTACATTCAATTCAACAGCTTGAGCATCTTTAGTAGCATAACAGTTATCAACTGCATCAACTAAGTATTCATAAGCGGATTTATCTCCAGCAAAATCAGGAATAATAGCTAAACCTGCGTTTACGATGTCATCACCTTTAGGGAATAACCAGAAGTATCCTCCAGGAGCTACACTACCGAAGTAGAACTCAAGAACATCGCTTCTTTGCATTTTAGCGTTACACATTTCAAATTGAATACCTGATTCCATATGTTTAGGTTTGGTGTAAGCTTTTAATCCTGCCCATTTAGCTACATGGGATTCAGGACCATCTGCACCAATGATTATTTTAGCATTAATATCGAAGGTTTCACCCATAGATTCACAAGTTACAGTGAAAGTTCCATCATCTTCTCTTTTAAGACCTTTTGCTTGGGTTTTGATTTTAATTTCTGCACCTTCTCTTCCAGCTTCCATAGCCATATGCTTATCGAAAACTTTTCTCTCAAGGATGTAACCTGCTTCAGGTAATTCAACAACATCATTAGTGAGCCATACATCAGTTCCATCAGGAGCAACTAATCTTACACCTTCAATTTCTCTTGTAACCCAATGAGGATCCATTTCAAGGTCTAATTTTTGGAAGGTCTGTTTAGAAACACCTTCTGCACATCTTTTTGGAGCACCAATTTCAGATTTCTTATCCATAAGAATAACGTCTGCTCCACCTTTTGCAGCAAATCTAGCTGCAGTAGAACCAGCAGGTCCTGCACCAATAACTAATACATCAGTTTTAATCATGATAATACTTCCTTAAATATAGTCTATTCAAATAATTATTCTTCCATTTCTAATGCTGCTAAAGGACATGCTTTAACACAGATTCCACAATCATTACAGTCATCAGAGAAAACTAAAGCTGTTTCTTTTACTTCAATACAGTTTCTTATGCATACTCCTGCACAGCAACCGCAGTATGAACACCAATCTTTTACTATCATAATAAATCTCCAAATATTAAATTATAAATTAAAAAACCAAATTAATATTATAAATTAATTCATTTTAAAATATTTTAAAATAAAACTCTAAAATTAAAACAAATAA
>CAMODR010000040.1 GCA_946611495.1 uncultured Methanobrevibacter sp.
GAGACTATAGCCTCAGCATATAATGCATAGACCCTATGCTTTAGAGACTTATATGCAAGAACATTACCATATTTCTTAATGGACTTGTATTCTCCGGACTGCTTTTGGCGGCCAAGAAGCTTTTTGATTTTGTCCTTAGTGGAGCTTGCAATATACTGGTTTTCCATATGCCTAATATTATTGAAATGGCTTGTAGACTGCT
Organism: uncultured Methanobrevibacter sp.; assembly: GCA_946611495.1. GTDB lineage: Archaea > Methanobacteriota > Methanobacteria > Methanobacteriales > Methanobacteriaceae > Methanobrevibacter. The sequence continues at coordinate 203 of CAMODR010000040.1, forward strand.
CAAGAGTAAAGTACTTCTTGATCTTTCTGTTATCAATAGTCTTAATTCTTCTTCGACGAAGGAAAAACTTAGAGATTCTATAGCGAATATATTTCAATAGATAGACAAACCTATTTTCACCTAAGGTCTTTGATATGTCAAAGTCATTGATGGCATCATAATAATTGAATCCCTTTGAGAAGTTTTCCTCCTCATCACGGAGACGAACCTTATCTCTGATACTGGTTTCCTTCACATTGGTTTTAATATCATCATACTTGCTGTCAAACTTATTTTCCATATTATTAAGGAAATTATGATACTTCTTGTCCAATTTTCTATCGAATCTTTCAATGAAGCCAAATTTAGAGTATGCATTCTTTCTAAAGTCAGATGAAAATTCCAAGTCATCATCAAATTGAGAGCTCACTTGACTTTTTCTATTTTCTATGCCAAGATCTAAACTTTCAGATTCTAAATCATCATCTAAACTTCCAGATTCCAAATCAGAAGCGCCTCTTAATCCTAAGTGCTCATTTAAATAATCGTCAAAACTGGTCTCATCATCAAAATTATTAGAATCCAATCCTAAAGATCCATTTTTAATAAACTTGACACGTGTATTCTCCTCTGCAGGCTTAGACTTTCGAATATTCCTCAAAGAACCAAACAAATCTTTTATAAGACCAATAAGTCTTATGTCCTTACCTTCAAATAGCTCATGCCCATAAGGGTAACGGCGAGTTGAAACAAGGCCCTCATCAAGAGCCAATAATTTATTATAGTCATCAAGATCAAGCTTATCCATCTTATTTACAGACTTAAATAGCTGAATACCATTGTCATCTGCAGTGTACGGCAAGTCCATGAATATCCATATTCTCTTATTTCTATAGAAAGGATATAGCACATAATACAAGGCACGAAGAAGAATTCCTGTTCTCCAGCCTTCCTGCCTATCTGTAAGGATAGATGCAAGGGTAACCAATTCCAATTTAAAGTGCTTATAGGCAGACCTATTAGATATGACAATATTATCTCCATTGTCAATGATAAGATGATTCTTGGAAAGCATATAGTTAGATATTCGGCTTAAGCGGGAAGTGTGATTATAATCAATCAGCATGTCACCTGAAAAGATCATGTCGTGATGATTTATATTTTCAAAGGAGTCTTCCTTAGGCTCCTCTATTCCCAAGTCACCGCAAACACCATTCAAGCTATTGAAGCTTGTCCTGAATGACACACGACTTGGATTATCCCCAATAGGTATTGAAACCTCAAAGTTATTAATGAAACCGTAATTGAAGTTAAGGGAAAGGTTGGTGCGCTGAGGATATTCTATTCTTTTAGCCTTTATCTCATGCTCAAGGACATGTGAGCTGTCCTTTCCTATTTCGCTTACAACTGCATATATGTCAAAGTCCTGATTGTAGAAGCTTGTTATCATACCTGATATGTAAAGCTCTTTTCTATCACTAGCAGTATCTTCATTATCATTTTCACTTAAGTTAACAGAATCATCAGCATAATCACTTTCACCTAAGTCAAGAGAGGAATAAAATCCTCCTCTTTTTAAATTAGTTTTAGACTTAATATTTCGAACTTCTACAATATCAAGATATACTTTATTTAACTCTAACTCTTGAATAATAAAAGATAGTTCATTTTTTCCAATAAATGGTATAAGGTTACCAATGTGTGAATAATAATTTTCTTCAATTTGTTTGAAATTAAAGGTTTTCTCATCCAGATAATCCCACTTGAAGTATTTGATAAGAAGTATATGAACCTTGAGAATGGATGGAATTGACCTTTGCTTGATAATTACCTTATCCCCAATGTAGAATAGAATAGCTATGAGCCTATCATATAGTCTTGTAAGCTCATCAAGGTTTAATATATGATCCACTTGCCTAATCTCCATAATCCATTGAAGGTCATACATGATTACATATTGGATGAATTTAGGAACCTTTCCATACAATCCAAGTGAATCGTTTATAAGGCGAATCATATAGTTTTTGACCCTTGTAGTGTAATATGACTTGTCATTTGCTGAATCTGATATGAGAGAGTTGCTTTCGCTTGCCTTTTTCCTATAATAGTATGTGCAGTTTGACAATACTCCAAGAAGCGGGTTTCTAAGAAGCATCTGATTAATGAGAAGTGCATCTTCAGAAACTGACAGGCTTTCATTGAAGACCATTGGAATGTAAGTCTTATCAATAATGGAACCATCATTATAGACCTCAGAAACAGATTCTCGATATGGGGAAGGATAATGGTTATAGACGCTAGACTTGATTATTTCCCTTCTAAAAAAAGCAGACGCAGAGGACAGTTGAATAGATTCAGGATCTTCTAGAAGATTTAAGACCCCGGTGCCCCTAAACTTATAGTTTAATGGATGGTCTCCACGCTTAGCTCCAAAGAACTTGATAGGAATTGATGCCATATCCACATGAACAAAGTCGTCAAAGAATAAGTCTACACGCTCAAAGGTCTTTTTGGATACATAGTCATCACTGTCTAGGAAGTTTATGATCTCTCCTTCAGCATAATAAAGACCTATGTTACGGGTGTGTGCAGGGCCACAGTTGACCTTGTTGTTGATTAGGACTATATTGTCTGGATATTTTGTGATATATTCCTTACAGACAGCTTCAGTGTTATCTGTACTTGCATCGTTTACGATAATAACTTGGATATTTTCCTTAAAGTCCAGACTCTGGTCGATTAAGGAGTCTAAAGCCTGTTTGATATATGCTCCAGAGTTATAAGCTGCCATGACAACTGAGAATCTAAATTCCAAATTATTATCCCCTATATGATTATTTTTGTAAAGTTTAAACTAATTGATATAGTTTATTTTATAATATATTTCTATTTTTAAAAATATAAATGTATAGTTTAAATTAGAAAGAAAGTTTATAAAAAGATAATAATATATATTTTAAGATACAAAATTATTAATAATTTTAAATAATTAATTTAAAAATAATTAGGTGACATAATTGGATGATTTAAAAAAGTTATATGCTTTACTTGCAGTTTTAATTGTCATATATGTAGGTGTTAACTTCTCATACAATGGTTTAGATACTATAAATAGTTTAAGTCATGTTAATTTGGATGTGGGATTATCCATTGGAGAAAATGATGAAAACAGCATAGTAGTTGGCAACAGTTCATTTACAAAAATAAAAGATTTTAAAGAAAAAAACGTTTCTGAAAAGGAAATTAGTTTACATAATTCTGATAAAAATATGACAATAAATGTAGTTCAAGTAGTTGACTATAGAACTTTAAAAGATATTGTTAGCCAAGTAGTTAGCGTAAATGAAAATATCACATCTAATCAAACAATTACTCAAAATGGCATAACTGCATATTTCTTATATGAAGAAAATGTAGAAACTTATAATGCTATAATTTACTTCAATAAAAATAATGAAAATTATTTAATAAAGGCTAATAATATTAGTTATAGTGATAGTGATTACTTTATAAATACTTGTAAAGACATTATTAATTCTATGAAATCTAATGGAAATATTAATTATAGCAGATACTAGAAAAATCCTTAATAAAAATTTTCTCTCTTTTTTCTTTATTTAATACAGTTCTATTATAATTTCTTAAAATTTTCTCTCTTTTTTCTTTATTTAATACAGTTCTGATTATAATTTCTTAAAATTTTCTCTCTTTTTTCTTTATTTAATACAGTTCTATTATAATTTCTTAAAAACATAAATAATTTTTATTTAACATTAAAATTTAAAAAAGAAATGAAATAAATTATTCTACTGTAACACATTTTGCCAAATTTTTAGGTTTATCTGGATTTAAATTTCGCGCTACAGAAACATAATAACTTAATAATTGAAGTGGAACAATATAAACAAGAGGTGCAATTAATTCATCAACTTCACTATTAATTAAAAAGTTATAATCAGATTTAGAAATTAAGTCTTCATCTCCTATTGCTCCAATTCCAATGATACTTGCGCCTCTTGCCTTAACTTCTTCTAAGTTACTCATTATCTTTCTATGATCCCTTCCTGGAGGAGCAAGAACTACAACTGGCACATCATCATCAATTAAAGCAATAGGACCATGTTTTAATTCCCCACCCGCATAAGCCTCGGCATGTATATATGAAATTTCCTTAAGTTTTAAAGCTCCTTCCAATGCAATAGAATAAGAATAGCCTCGTCCAATGAAAAACATATCTTCCACATGTCTGAAATTATTTTTCAAACCTTTATAAGCATGAGGCATACTAAGAATAGGTTTAATATATTTTGGGACTTTACTTAATTTTTTAAATTTATTAGAAAAATGTTTAATAATATCTTCTTTTGCTAAAACTTCTTCAATATACCTTGGAACATCATATAATTTTTCAATAAGGTTTTCATTATCCCCCAATAGTGAAGCCAATAGATAAATAGCCACAAGTTGACCAATATATGTTTTAGTAGCTGCAACACCTATTTCAGGCCCTGCTTGAGTATAAATTGTATAATCAGCACGCCTTGTAGCAGAACTACCCCTCACATTAACTATAGCCAAAGTCTTAGAAGATTTATTTGCAATGTCTAATGCTTTAAGAGTATCAGCAGTCTCACCAGATTGAGAAATAAATATTACCAAAGTCTTCTCATTTAAAGAAGATGCAGAATATTTAAATTCAGAAGCCAACAACACTTCTGTTTGAATTTCTGCAAGAGATTCAATAAGATATTTTCCAGTTAAGGACGCATGATAAGAGGTTCCACAAGCTACAAAAAGAACTTTATTTATATCTTCTTTAATTTCATCAACAATAAATTGGACATTATCTTTTTCATTTAAAGTATTCCTTATTGTTGTTGACTGTTCATTAATTTCTTTTATCATAAAATGAGGAAAACCCTCTTTTTCGGCCATATCTGGACTCCATTGAATAACTTCCACATCTTTACCAATTAAATTATCATTCTCATCTAAAAAACTTACTCCATCTTCATCAAGAATAACCAGTTCATCTTTTTCAAGATATGCAATATTATTGGTATATTTTAGAATAGCAGGAGAATCAGAAGCTATAAAATATTCCTCTTCACCAATCCCTACAATAAGTGGACTGTCTTTACGAGTAGCAACTATACGATTCGGTTCAGATACAGATATGGCTGCAAGTGCATATGCACCTTCAATGACATTTATTACTTTACGTACCGCTTGTGTTAAATCCAAGCCAGTTTTCATATATTTGTCAATTAAATTAGGAATAACTTCAGTATCAGTATCCGATACAAAATCATATCCTTCGCTTTCAAGTTCTTTTTTTATAGATAAGTAATTTTCAATGATTCCATTATGCACCACTGCAATAGTCCCATCATTATTAAGATGAGGATGAGAATTAACTTTGCTTGGATCGCCATGAGTAGCCCATCTAACATGAGCAATACCATAAGTTCCATCCAAATCTTTTAAATCCAACTTTGCATCAACTTCTGCAACCTTTCCAGCATCTTTTTTAAGATTAATTTTATTATTATGCCCAGTAGCTAGCCCAATTGAATCATATCCTCTATATTCAAGTTTAGATATAGAATCAAATAAGATAGGGGCAACTTCTTTATTTTTTAATACACAACCAACAATTCCACACATAAAATTTCCCCTTAAACACAATCATATTTTTTTATATCTATTTAATTTATATTCAACAAAAAAATTATAAAACATCAAAATAAAAAAGTGAAATATTATAATCTTGATTTAAACCATTCAATAGTTTCCTTTAACTGTTCTTCAAAATCAACATCATCCGGTGTGAAATTTATTTGTTTTAAATTACTGATATCTGCTAATGAATGTTTTATATCCCCTGGTCTTTCATCCAGATATTTTGCTTCGATATCAGAATTAAGAACTTGCTTAACAATTTTAAATAACTGATTTATGGTGGTTGATTTACCTAAAGCCACATTTACAACACCATTATAATCAGATTCACATGCTGCAATATTAGCTTTAGCAATTTCTTTAACATAAATAAAATCACGACTTTGTTCACCATCACCATAGATAATAGGACTTTCACCTTTAAGTATAGCAGAAATAAATTTTGGAATTACTGCAGCATAAGGTGAATTTTCATCTTGCTTTGGACCGAAAACATTGAAATATCTTAATGCGACATAATTTAGGCCATAACTTTCATAGAATGATTTCAAATATAATTCACAACTTGCTTTTTGAGCAGCATAAGGTGAACAAGGCATAGGATATTCATTTTCATTAAGAGGCATATTTAAATTTTCCCCATATACCGCAGATGAAGATGAGAATACTATTTTCTTTATTTGGCAATTTTTACATGCATTTAATAATTCTAATGTAGCATCTATATTAGTTTTATTGTACTGTATAGGATTCTCCACACTACCCGGAACACTTACCAGAGCCGCTAAATGAAACACATAATCTTTATCTTTTAATATTTCATCCAAATTAAGATTTAATAAATCTTCATGAATAATTGTTAAATTCTTATGGTTAGGATTTTTTAAATTTTCTAATTTCCCGGAGGATAAATTATCTATTATTGTAATATTATTCCTTTCAATTAATTCTTCAACTATGTGAGATCCTATAAAACCACAACCTCCTGTAATAACAATATTCTTATTTTTCATAATAACACCGAGAATATTAATAACATAATTTTAAATACTTTACTATTATATATTAATAATATAAATTATTTAAATATTTATTTTTATTTTCTTTTTTATAAATTATTAGGGGAGATATCAAATGAAACGAAAGAAAGAAAAATATCATTCTAATTTTAAATTTTCTATAATCATAACAATGTATAATTCAAATTTATATCTTAATAAATCCATAGAGTCTATAATTAATCAAACACTTAACTTTGAAGAGAATATTCAGTTAATACTTGTTGATGATGGAAGTATAGACACTTCAAAAAGAATTGCTGATAGATACCGTCTACAATATCCCAATAATATCATTGTTTTATCAAAGGATAATGGAGGGCCTGGAAGTGCACGTAATTTAGGATTAAAATACGCAACTGGCGAATATATTAACTTCTTAGATAGTGATGATTATTTATCTGATAATACATTAGAAGAAGTTTATGGATTCTTTAAGAAAAATGAAAACAGAATAAATGTTGTATCAATACCTATGAAATTTTTTGAAAGAATGGATGGAGATCACGATTTAAACTATAAATTTAGTTTTGAAAAAATTGTCAATCTAAAATTTCTAAAGAATTATCCTCAAATTTCAGTCTCATCATCCTTTTTTAATTCAGAAGCTATTAAAAATATGGAATTCAATGAAGATTTAATAGCATTTGAGGATGCATTATTCATAAACAAAATTTTGATAAAGGATGAGCAATACGGTATTTTAAACTCCCCTATTTACTATTACCGTAAAAGACACAGTTTCAATGGAATTAAAGATAATATAAAATATGATAAGACATTCTATAATGAAACCATTTTCAATTTCTATAATGAATTAATTGATTATAGTTATTCAATTAATAAAGAAATTCCTAAATTTATTCAATACAGCATAATTTATACACTGCAAGAAATTTTTAAAATTAATTTTTCAAAATTATTAAGTAATGAAGAAACAAATGAATTTTTTTATAAATTAATAAATCTTTTAAATTTAATTGATGAAGATGTTATATTAGAAAATAATAATATAGATGAATGTTTACAAAATTTTTTAATATATCTTAAAGAAAATTCATATATTATAACCCAATCAAATAAAATTGAATTTTTAACAACAGATTTTAATAAAGAAGACTTAGAATACAATATTTTTATCAATAAAACAAGTATTAGCAATGATATTTTATATATTTCAGGAAATATTCATTCTCATTTTACTAATGAAAAAGAAAAAATATTTGTAATAAAAGAAAACGAAAAAGGTGAAATAGAAAAATTCCTATGTGATTACAAAAATGATTCAAATAAAAATGATGAAATGAATAAATTATTATTCACACCATGGCAATATAATAAAGATTTTGAAATAAATATTCCTTGTGATGAAAAGGATTTCTCATTATTTTTTGAAATAGAAGTTGAGAATAACAACAATATCATATTACCTAATACAAAAATCATTGATAAAAATGAAGAGAAAAAAATAGATAAAAAT
>CAMODR010000041.1 GCA_946611495.1 uncultured Methanobrevibacter sp.
TTAGTAGTTTAACTAGTATTTAATCCTATTACGTCTCCTAATTTTATACATTCCTCATCAAAGTCTTCTTTACTAAATTCTATAATGTATTTTGCTGCTTTTTTAGGGACATAATATCGCCAGGGCTTTAAATCAGCCATTTCAAAAACAGTATTGTTCTCATCTATAAAAACTAATTTCAATTCAAATCTCATAAAACAGCTATGGATAGAGGATTCCCACCTATTTTTTCTTTTTTCTTTCATATTAAATAGTAAGGGATAATCGGCATCTCCTTTAAACATCAATCCCATAAGTCGGCTAAAAAAGTCATTTGCGATTTTGACTTCGCTTATCATTTTATCAGTTTCCTTTGAATATAAAATCATTAAATCTTTTTCATTATTTTTATTCTTTAATTTATGATTATTTTTTCTATTAAAGTTCATAATTATCTTATTTTCTATTATTCTTTTATATTTATAAATATTTTGATTTTTACACTATTTTTTTATAGTTTTAAACAAATTTAACAATTCTATATCAATTTTGATGTGATATTGAAAAAACCTATTATATTGATTATTCATTTATATTAATACTAATAATAATAACATTTATTTATTCTTAAAATAAGAAATATAAATTATGATAAGTTATATCTTATATTTTGTTTCAATTCCATCAAATTAATTTTCAATGGCCTTATTTGAAAGTTGATTTGCTTGTTGAAATTAAATATTTTTTAAAACTATTATCAGATAAATATTAAAAGTTTTATTAGGTAATTATGATAAGTAATTTAAAAAATTCTTTTTTAAATAAATTATTTTATTTCATAATTATTGTTAATTATTATCAAAAATCATTTTGGGAGAATCATTATGCCGTTAAAAGAGGCAGATAAAGAATATGACTTTAAAAAAATAGAATCAAAGGTTCAAAAGTTTTGGACTGATTCAGACATTTATGATAAAACAAATAAGTTACGTGCTAACGGTCCCCAATATTCATTCTTGGACGGACCTCCATACTGTAGTGGTAAAATCCATTTAGGAACCACTTGGAACAAGGTAATCAAAGACACTTTGCTTCGTTACAAGTCTATGAACGGATTTAAATTAAGAAGACAAGCAGGATGGGATACACACGGATTGCCTATTGAACATAAAGTTGAACAATTGCTTGGAATCGGTTCTAAACAAGAGATTGAAGAAAAATACGGTATTGACAAGTTTATTGACAAATGTAAAGAGTTTGCAATGGAAAACAAGATTGCAATGACTGAGCAATTCAAAAGCTTAGGTGTATGGATGGATTGGGATAATCCTTATATGACTTTAGATCCTAAGTATATGGAATCTGCTTGGTGGACTCTTAAGAAATCTCATGAAAAGAACTTGCTAACTAAGGATAAGAGAGTAATCAGCTGGTGTCCTCACTGTCAGACTGCACTTGCTGCAGCAGAAATCGATTATACTGAAGGAGACGACCCATCTATCTATGTACGTTTCCCATTGAAAGAGAAACTATTGGATGGAGAATTTTCCGACTTGAAGGAATCCTTCTTAGTATGGACCACCACTCCTTGGACACTTCCTGGAAACTTGGCTATTTGTCTAAACGAAGACTTTGATTATGCTTTTGTTAAGGTTGATGAAAGATTAAACAATGGAATTAACTTCAAAAAGAATCCTGATGCACCTAAATTCCTTGTTGATGGAGAAGAAATTTTAATCATTGCAAATGACCTTGTAGAAACTGTTTTAGGCCCAAGGGAAATAGTTCATAAAAACAGAATAGATAATCCTAAATATGATCCTGAAGATGAAGAGTCTAAAGAGAAGAAATACATCTTTGAAGAAGAGACAGAAGTCATTTATGATATCATCAAATCTGTTAAGGGATCTGAACTTTTAGGTCTTGCTTATCAATATCCTTTAGCTGAAGAAGTTCCAAAACAAATGGAAATCGAAGCTGAAAACGATTTGGTACACACAACTTTCCATGGAAACCATGTTGAATTAGGAGAAGGTACTGGATTTGTACACACTGCTCCAGGACATGGTCCAGAGGACTTTGAGATAGGTCAGGAAGTTGGACTTCCTATACACTGTCCTGTAGATGAGGCTGGATGCTTCAGCGAAGACGGTGGAGTCTATGCTGAAGGATTTACAAAAGACTTGAATGACACTATTATTGCTGACTTGGTTGCAAAAGGATTAATGCTTAAGAATGACACCATTAACCACAGATATGGTGTATGTTGGAGATGTAAGACTCCTATCATTTACTTGGCTACTGAACAATGGTTCATTAAAGTGCCTGAAATCAAGGATAAAATGTTATCTGAGATTGATAGAGTTGAATGGGTGCCTAAATGGGCTGGTGAAGGAAGATTCCATGATTGGGTAGCTAACGCTAAGGACTGGACCATTTCAAGACAAAGATACTGGGGTATTCCAATTCCTATATGGGTATGTCCAGACTGTGGAGAGATTAAGGTAATAGGTTCAGTCGATGAGTTGAAGGAACTTTCAATTAATGAAATCACTGCAAGCGATGAGGACTTAGTCCACAGACCTTATGTTGATGATGTCTTGATTAAATGTGATTGCGGATGCGAATCCCCTATGAAACGTATTCCTGATGTTCTTGATGTATGGATTGATTCAGGTGTAGCTGGTTGGGCTGCTCTTTACTATCCTCAAGAGGAGGAAATGTTTAAGGAATGGTATCCTTATGACTTTATCTGTGAAGGTCACGACCAAACCAGAGGATGGTTCTATTCCCAATTAGGTGCTGGTGTAATCGCTTTAGACCAAGCTCCTTACAATAAGGTATTGATGCACGGATTTGTCCTTGATGAAGAAGGAAAGAAAATGAGTAAGTCTTTAGGCAATGTTGTTCAGCCTGAAGAGGTCATTGAAAAATATGGTGCTGATGTACTTAGATTCTACCTTTTATGGGCTTGTAAGCCATGGGATGACCTTAAGTTTGTATGGGATGAGCTCAACAATGTCAAGAAGATGTTCAATATCTTCTGGAATGTTTATGTATTCTCAACTACCTATATGGCTTTAGATGACTTTGACCCTGCAAAATGTGTACTTGATGGTCCTGATGCTAATGTAACATTAAGAAATGAAGATAAATGGATCCTATCCCGTGTAAATTCCCTTGCTAAGGATGTAGGCCAACACATTAATGATGTTTATTTCCATTTGGCTACCAGAAAAATCAACGATTTCATACTTGAAGACTTAAGCAGATGGTATGTAAGATTAATCAGAGGAAGAACTTGGGTGGAAAGTGATGATCCAGATAAGCTTGGTGCATACTATTCACTTTACACAACACTCAATACTTTGATTCACTTAATGGCTCCTATCACTCCTCACTTATCTGAAGAGGTTTATGAAAACTTAGTTAAAAACTTAGATGATGAGGCAGCTGAAAGTATTCACATGGATGACTGGATGTTTGATGAGGAACTTATTGATGAAAGCCTTGAAGCTAAAATGGACAATGTAAGAGAGATAATTGAAGCTGCCGCAAGAGCAAGAGATGTTGCAAGATACAAGCTTAGATGGCCTGTAAGTGATATTACAGTAGTGTCTCAAGATGAAGATATCTTAGAAAGTGTCAGATACCTTGAAGATGTAATTAAGGACCAATCCAATACTAAAGAAGTTCTTACAGCTACAGAATTCCCAAATCTTACATTTATTGCAAAACCTAACCTTAAGACCTTAGGTCCAAGACTTAAGGGAGATATGGGAATTGTACAAAAATTCTTTGCACAAGCTAAAGCAGAAGGAATAGGCAATTCCATTAAGGAAGAGATTGATGCTAATGGCAAATACATCGTTAGCGGTGAAGATAGGGAAGGCAATCTAAAAGAGATTGAACTTTCTGCAGATGATGTTCTTTATGATTCTGAACTTCCAGACGATGTTGTTAGTGCAGAATTTGATGGAGGAAACGTATTTGTCAATACAAAACTTACTCCTGAAATCTTATCAGAAAGTATGGCTCGTGAACTCATTAGAAGAATTCAAGATATGAGAAAAGACATGGACTTGGATGTTGAAGCTAATGTTGGCGTTATGGTAAATACAGATAATGAGTTTAAGGAGCTTGTTGAAAAGCAATCAGATTTAATAAGTGATGAGGTAAGAGCAAAATCTCTCATTGTCTTTGATGGCAAAGCATGTGAAGTTTGTACTGATAAGGGAACAGAAGAGCATGCAGATGATGATATTTCTGTAGAATACTCTAAAGAATGGGAAATTGAAGGTCACAAAGTGATTATTTCTGTTGTCAAGCTTTAATCATTAAGTGGTTATTTCTGTTATTAATCTCTAATCATTATGTGATTATTTCGTTGTCAAGCTTTAAATTATAATGAACTTGGAAGTGTTTAACATTTCCAAGCTTTAACTTAATAGATATGAATTTTATTTAATTCTAAGGTGTTAAAATGACTTTGGAAGATTCTGAAGTAAAATATATTAAAGGAATTCTCGAAAGAGATATGAATGAATTGGAAGAGGGAATGTTAGACGTAATGTTTTCAGAACATTGCTCATATAAAAGCAGTAGGCCTATCTTAAGAATGTTTCCGACTGAAGGAGAAAACATTATCTTAGGTCCTGGTGACGATGCAGGTCTTGTATCCATCACTGATGAATATGCCCTTGCTGTAGGTATGGAAAGTCATAATCACCCTTCCGCTATTGAACCTTATGGTGGAGCAGGTACAGGTATTGGAGGAATCCTTAGGGATATTATTTCCATGGGTGCTATGCCTATTGCTCTTCTTGACAGTCTTCGTTTTGGTCCTCTTGAAGACCAAAAATCCAGATACCTATTTGAACATGTTGTAGAGGGAATTTCTGATTATGGTAACAGGGTAGGAGTTCCTACTGTAGCTGGTGAAATAGAATTTGACGAATCATTCAGAACAAATCCTCTTGTAAACGTATTATGTGCAGGGCTTGTTAAAAAGGATGAAATCGTTCGTGGAATCGCTCCAAATGTAGGAGATGTATTCTTGCTTATGGGAGGAACCACTGGAAGAGACGGTATTCATGGTGTAACCTTTGCATCTGAAGAGTTAACTTCAGATTCTGAAACTGAAGACCGTCCAGCTGTTCAAGTGGCAGATCCATTCACTAAAAAGAGAGTGCTTGAAGCTTCCCTTGAAATTCTTGAAAAAATTGACTGTTCTGGAGTTAAGGACCTTGGTGGAGGAGGTTTGACCTGCTGTATCTCTGAACTTGTAGACAGTTCTGAAAATGGTGCAGTTGTAGACTTAAGAGCTATTCCTCTTCGTGAAGAAGGAATGACTCCTTATGAAATTATGCTTTCAGAATCTCAAGAACGTATGATTTTTGTTATTAATCCAAAAGATGTGGAATTGGCACAATCCATTTGTGATAAGCATGAAATTCCATCTGCTGTAATTGGTGAGGTAACTGAAGGTAATCGCATGGTCGTTAAGGACTTTGATGCTGATGAGGAATTGCAAACTTTATGCGATTTGCCTACTATTCTTTTAGCTGACCCTCCTTCTCTTAATAGGGAAATGAGAGAGCCTGCTAAAGATGAAAATTTAGTGGATGTTGTTGATGGGCCTATTGACGAATCATTAATTAAGATCTTATCCTCTCCAAATATTGCAAGCAAGAAATGGGTATACAAACAATACGACCATGAAGTTCAAACCAGAACTGTTGTAAAGCCTGGTGACGATGCTGCAGTATTACAAATTGATGATGAAACTGCTGTAGCCCTTACTGCTGATTCCAATACAATCCACACCAAATTGTCTCCATATGATGGTGGTGCAGGAAGTGTGGCTGAAGCTATCAGAAATGTGGTTTCAATGGGTGCAAAACCTTATGCTGTTGTAGATTGCCTAAACTTCGGTAATCCTGAAACTCCTGAAATACTCTGGCAATTTAAGGAATGTATCAGAGGAATGTCAGATATTGCAGAGAAATTCGAATCTCCTGTCATTAGTGGAAATGTAAGTTTCTATAATGAGACTGAAGGTATTAAGATTAACCCAACACCGGCTGTTGGTGTAATAGGCGTTGAAAAATTATCCAATATCAGAACACTTCCATTTAAGAATGAAGGAGATAAGATCATCATCATAGGTAAGACTTATGATGAGGTTGAAGGTTCTGAATATCATAGGGCTGTCCACAGTCTTGAGCAAGGAGAAGCTCCTAAAATCAGAATTGATGATGAATTGGCAGCTGCTAATACAGTCCTTGACCTTATAGATAATGATGGTGACTACACTAAATATCTTGAAGGTGAAGAAGAACTTAAGATTAATGCAACTCACGATGTATCTGCAGGAGGTATAGCTATTGCATTATCTGAAATGGCTATGTCCAGCAAGTTAGGTTGTGAAATAGACATTTCTAAAGTTCCATCTGAAGAAGGCATTAGTGCTAATAATTTATTATTCTCTGAATCTCATGGAAGATATATTATTACAGTAAGTCCAGATAAGGCAGATGAAATAATAGGCAATATTGACATTGATGCTGCGATTATTGGAGAAGTTAAGGGAGATTCTTTAGTAATCAATAATGCAGATGAAAATATTGTCAATTTAAGCATTGATGATTTGGATAATGCTTATAATGGTGTTATCGAAAAGTATATGGCTTAGATAGTTATTTATTAAATCAAGACTTCATGCATAATTTAAGAAATTTTTTATTAAAATATTTCTTAAATTCTATTTTTATTTTTTTTAAATAATTTTATTTCATTTTTTTTGATATTAGGTCATGGTATGTTAGGGTTCTTTGCTTATTGATTGTTATTTAGTTTATTTTGTTTAATTATTTAATAAATTGAAGATTAAAAGCATATTTAATTTATTAAATAATTAATTGAATTGTTTTAGTTAATTAAATTTAGTAATTACAGGTAATTTATTTATAATATTTGTGGGAAGATAATATGAAGTTTATTTCAAATTTAATTCCATTAAAAGAAGCATTGTCCAAAGTTGATGAGAATGTGAAACTTATGGATACAGAAACTATTGATTTGAAAGATTCTCAAGGTAGAGTTTTAGCTCATTCTGTTTCTTCGTATCATAATTCTCCACCTTTTGATAAATCTGCTATGGATGGATATGCAGTTATTGCAGAAGATACCTTTGGAGCTTCTAATAATGTAATAAAAGAATTAAAGATCATCGATAGGATTGGAGCAGGTGACTTTTCACAGAAGACTGTCCATCATGGTGAAGCTATTGTAATAGCAACTGGTGCACCTATTCCAGATGGTGCCAATGCAGTTTTAATGAAGGAATACACTTATGAAGATGGCGATAATTTAGAAATTCATTCTCAAGTAACTCCTGGTGAAAACATATCTCCAAAAGCAGAGGATATAGCTAAAGGAGAAGAAGTTTTAGGTTCAAATGTATTAATAAGACCTCAAGAGATGGGCCTTATTGCTTCTGCAGGCTATAATCAAGTGGAAGTTTATAAAAAGCCAAGAGTAAAACTATTAATCACAGGAAATGAATTGGCAGATCCTTCTCCAGATCTTGATGATGCAAAAATTATTAATTCTAATCAATTTACCATTGCAGCACTTATCAAGAGTGCTGGAGCTATTGTAGATATAGACCATGGCTTTGATGACTTTGATGAAGTAAAGGATGCCATTGATAAGGCAAGCAAAGAATATGATTGTGTAATAACCACTGGAGGTACAGCTATAAGTAAAGGCGATGTAGTTGTAGATGCAGTTGAAGATTTAGGTGAAGTGCTATTCCATGGTGTTGCAATGAGGCCTGGAAAACCTGTAGGAGCAGGTTTAGTAAATGGCACTCAAGTATTCATGCTTTCAGGCCAGCCTGTAGCAGCTATGTCTCAATTCGATATTATCGCAAGACAATTCTTCTTTAAAATCCAAGGCCTTGATTATGACCATCATATTGTAAAGAGAGAATCCAAAACTAAAATCCACTCTTCTCTTGGAAGAACTGATTATATTAGGGCAGTGGCTGATGATGAGTGTGTTCGTCATGTATTGAATAGAGGTTCTGGTATAATTCGCTCTATGGTGGAAGCTAATTGTTATATAATCATTGATGAGAATAATGAAGGCATAGAAATTGGAGATATGGTGGATTTAATCTTCTTTAATGATATGGCTTGGCCTACACTTTAAAAATAAGTAGATAAGAATAAATTGTTCTTATCCTTATCTTTCTTTTTTTATTTTTTCTCTGTTACTATTTATTTAGAGAGTTTTTATTACTTTTTTATTCCATTTAGAATCTATTTTTATTCCATTTAGAATCTATTTTTATTCCA
>CAMODR010000042.1 GCA_946611495.1 uncultured Methanobrevibacter sp.
AAAATTTTTTAGCAATCTTTATAAAGCATCAGTTCATATTAAATTATGGGGATGGTATTATGTTAAAGAAAGTAACTTTTAGTTTAATCTTACTTATTTTATTTAGTTCATGTCTTGCAGGGACTATTTATGGTGCTGATATTGATGAAGCATCTTCTTTAGGGTCTGCTTCATATTCTTATAAGTTAAATCTTAATGATTATATCGTTAAAGACATTGATATTTTTGAATTTTTCCCATCTTTTGATAGGTCTGTTGATTTATATTTAGATGGGGAAAACGCTTCTGTTGAAGTTTTTAATCTTGGATTTGATGTTGATACAAATGCTTTAGAAGAGGAAATCCTAGATTATACATTTGAAGTGATTCAGGATCCTAGCACTAACATTACTACCTTAAGAAATGGAATTGAACAGATCTGCTTAAGCTATGGAGTAGAGGATGTTACAGTGAATATAGACTCTTCCATTGGTGAGAATCAGATTCCATTGATTTTTAAGACTCAAGGAGATTCTATGCTTCCTACTATCAAGAGCGGCCAATCAGTTCTTGTTAATAAAACTCATGATATTGAAGTAGGTGACCTTGTATCTGCACAGTCTCCAGAATATGGAGGCATATGCAAAAGGGTAGAAGATATTGATGGAGATTCTGTATTCTTGGTAAGTGATAATAAAAATGTTAGCTATGAATATCATGAAGATTATTATATTGAAATTAAAGGCATAAAAACTTGGGTAAATATTAATGATATTGATGGGGAAATCATTAGCATTTTCGATTAGTTTATCCCCTTTTTCATTTTTAGCTATTGGATAATTTTTTTCTGTATTTTTTAGTTATTGTATGAGTTTTTTTAATTTCATGTAATTACATGTAAATGTTTTTTTTAGTTATTTGTTTTTTAATTTTTATAAATCATTTTTATATGAATTATTTTTTAATAATAACTGTAAAAATTTCTTTATTTAATATTATTTTAATAGTATTGGATTTTTAAATATCATTTTATTAAAAATTAAAAAGATTATTTTAAATAATTGAACTAAAATATTAATATATATAGAACATATAGTTGGGTGATAATATGAAAGGTATAATTGGAGCAATTGCAGGAGATATGATAGGTTCATTATATGAATTTGGGAATATAAAAACTAAGAAATTTCCTTTATTCCAGAAAAGTTCTTGCTTTACTGATGATTCTATTATGACTTTAGCAGTTGCAAATTGGTTAATAAAAGATAGAAATTCTAAAGATGTTTTAATAAACGAATTTAAAAGTTTTGCAAATAGATATCCTGATGGAGGATATGGTGGAAGGTTTAAAAAATGGGCATCAAGTCCAAATCCGGAACCTTATGGAAGTTGGGGAAACGGTTCTGCAATGAGAGTTTCACCAGTTGCATGGGTAGGAAACAGTCTTGAAGAGGTTCAAGAATTGGCTAAAACTTCAGCTATTGTAACTCATAATCATCCAGAAGGAGTCAAAGGAGCATTAGCTACTGCAGATGCTATTTACCTTGCTAGAATTGGAGCTTCCAAGGAAGAAATTAAAGAGCATATTGAAGTGAGATATAACTATAATTTAGATAGAACTGTGGATGAGATCAGACCAGATTATCGTTTTGATGTATCTTGTCAAGGAAGTGTTCCAGAGTCAATCATATGTTTCTTAGAAGGAAAAGACTATGAAGATACTGTAAGAAATGCGGTTTCTTTAGGAGGAGATGGAGATACTCAAGGAGCTATTGCAGGAAGTATTGCAGCTGCATATTATGGTGTTCCTGATGAAATAACTGTTGAGGCTATTAATAGATTAGACGATTATTTGCTAAACGTTTTTTTAGATTTTGAAGAGGCATTTATGGATTAATCTGTTTTTTTAATGTTTTTTTAGATTTTGAAGAGGCATTTATGGATTAATTATTAATATTTATTACTTTATATGGCTGTGAATATTGCAATTATATTCTTTATTGCGAGGGATTATTATGCAAAAGAGGACATTAACACGTTTTGATGAGATTGTGAGGGTTTTTAGGAAATATGACTTTGACAAGTTATTGGGTAAAACTACCAGAAACCATCTTAATCCATTTAAAAACGATGATGATAATAAAGCATTATTGGAAGATGATTTTCCAGAGAAATTAAGGCTAATGCTTCAGGAGCTTGGAACAACCTTCATTAAGTTTGGACAGCTATTAAGCACAAGGCCTGATATTGTCGGAGAAAAGATATCCAAGGAGCTTTCTAGATTACAGGATGATAATCCTAGCATAAGCTATGAAGAAATTAAGGAAATAATTGAAGAGGAGCTTGGCAAGGATATAGATGAATTGTTTGACGATTTTTCAAAAGAGCCAATTGCTACAGCTTCTATAGGTCAAGTTCATATAGCTAAATTATCTAATGGTGAAAAATTAGCTGTAAAAGTACAGAAAAAAGATATTGAAAGTACTATTGAAACTGATTTGACCATTATGAAATTCATTGCAATTGAATCTAATAGATTCAATTCTAAATTAGATACCTATAATCTTCCAGGAATGGTGGAAGAATTCGATAAGTCTATCCATAAGGAAATGGATTATGATAATGAATTAATGAATTTAAGACATCTGTCTGATAATTTTAGGTATAATAATAAGATAAAGGTTCCTAAGGTCTATCCGGAATATTCTACTGGCAAAGTTCTCACTATGGAATTTATTGAAGGAGAGAAATTAGCTCTTGTGATAGATAGTGACGATCCAAAATATAATAAGGTTCTCATTGCTGATAGAATTGTCAGATCTTACTTTAAGCAAATATTTGAAGATGGATTTTTCCATGCAGACCCTCATCCAAGTAATATAATTATCTCTGATGATAATACCGTTGTTTTTATTGATGTTGGAATGATGGGAATTCTTGATGAGGATTTTAAAATCAATTTAGCAGAGCTGATGATTCATTTTTCAGATAGGGACATTGATGCTTTGATTAACCAATTAATCTATATGGATATTCTAAATGAGAATGTAGACATTAAAGTTTTAAAAAGAGATTTGAATGACCTGTTCTCTAAATATTATGGTGTTGAATTAAATCGTTTTGAGGGAGTTATCGATGATTTGCTTACACTTATGCAAAGATATAAGGTTAAGCTTCCTAATGAGTTAGTTTTAATGTCAAGAGGCATATCCATGATTGAGAATATTGGACAGCATCTTGATCCGTCAATAGATGTTGTAGCATTGCTTAAGCCTATTGCTAAAAAACTTATGGTGCAAAGGTATAATCCTATAAAAATTGCTAAAAATACTAAAAACAGCATTTTTGCCTTTGAGCATTTGTTAAAATCACTTCCAAGATTAGTTTCAAAATTATTCTATAAGTTTGAGGAAGGCGATTTAGTCATATCATTAGAGATTAGGCAAATTAGTGAATTAACCAATCAGATTTCTCTTGCTTTAGTTATTGCAGCTCTTTTAATTGGTTCTTCCCTTGTTATGACTATTGATAAGGGACCTATGTTTTTTGACATGCCTTTGCTTGGATTCTTTGGATTTGTGGTTAGTTTGATTTTAGGCATATTTACTGTCTTAAAATATATGATTGATTTTTAGTTATATTTGCTGAATTAAGATATATTATTGATTTTTAGGCGTATTTGCTCTCTTAATCGATATGGTTGATTTTTAGGCATATTGATGCCTTTTTATTATTTTTATTTTTTTCTTTTCAATTTACTCTTTTTTTATAAATATTTTTGTTGTTTTTTTCACTGTTTTTACTTTTTTACATTTTTTAAGAAATTTTTATTTTATTGTTGATTTTTTATTTATTATTTTACTCATTTTTATTTAGATAAGTTTATTATTAATTTTTAACTAAATATTAATTAGAATTATAATATAATATAAATTATATTTTTTAAATATTGCAAATATTTTTAAATTACTATAGGATTGTAATAAATGAATCTTAAAATAAAAAATTATTCTGAAATTAAAGGAACAGTTAAGGCTCCCTCTTCAAAGAGTTATAGTCATAGGGCAGTCATATTAGCATCTCTTGCTCGAGGCAAATCCAAGCTGTTTGATGTGTTGTACTCTGAAGATGTTCTATCTTCAATTCGTGCATGTGAAACTCTTGGTGCAAAAATAGATATGAAAAAAGAGATCATATTGAAAGGTGATAAAAGCGAAACAATCGAATATTTGGAAATTGAAGGGACTGGTGGCAAATTGCATAATAATTCTAATGACCCTTCCTCTGATATGATTGATTTGGCAAACTCTGGAACCACTCTTAGAATCATGACAAGTGTTGCAGCATTATCTGATAATGAGGTTATTTTTACAGGAGATGATTCCTTAAAAACAAGGCCTATGGGTGCTCTTTTAGATGCTTTAGATTCATTAGGTGTTAAGGTGGAATCTTTAAATGATAATAGTAAGGCACCTCTAAAGATTTATCCTGGATTTGTAGGTGGTGAAACTGATATTTTAGGAAGCATTAGCTCCCAATTCATTTCTTCAATTCTCATTTCAGCGCCATTATCTGAAAAAGGTGTAAAACTTGAAGTTTATCCTGAATTCGTATCAAAACCCTATGTTGATATGACTATTTCCATTTTAGAGAAATTTGGAATTTACATAAAAGAAGAGAAATATCAATTCCATGAAACCTGTAAAAAGGAAGTCACTGATTGTTTAGGAGTTAAATTTGAGGTAAAACCACAAAGCTACAAGGCTTCGGACTATATTGTTGAAGGTGACTATTCCTCTGCGTCCTATTTGCTTGCAGCTGCGGCTATTGCTGGTGGGCAGCTTAGAATAGATAACCTTTTCAGTGACTCTAAACAAGGAGATAAGTTAATTTTAGATATATTAACTAAAATGGGTGCTGATGTTATTGCATTTGATGATTATGTAACTATCCGTTCTGATGGCAATTTAAAGGGAATTGACATTAATTTAGCTAATGCTCCAGATTTATTGCTTACAGTGGCTGTTTTAGCAGCTCTTGCAGAAGGTAAAACCACTATAACTGGAGTCAAACATGGCAGATTAAAGGAAACTGATAGAATAGACACCACTTGCCGCGAACTTGAAAAATTAGGATGCAAGTTGGAAGAGTTTGAGGATGGAATGACTATTTATGGAAATACCATTTCAGGTGGTGTAGTAGAGTCTCATAATGATCATAGGTTAGCTATGGCATTTTCATTGCTTGGATTAAAGCATGATGTTGAAGTGGAAAACGGTGAATGCTTTGATGTTTCATTCCCTAATTTCATTGAGCTTATGGGAGAAATTGGCATTGAATTAGAGTTAAGATAGTTTTTTAATTTAAATTTATATTTTTATATTTTTAGGCTTATTTTATTTGGAGATTAAAAATGAATGAGGAAGAGAAGATTAGGGAAATTTTTAAAAGGTTGAATGAGATTTACACTATCCGTACATTTCATGACCATGACCCATATAAAGTGTTGATTAGAACAATTTTATCTCAAAGAACAAGGGATGAAAATACAGATCAAGCTGCAAATGCTTTATTTGATGTATATCCAGATATTTATGCAGTGGCAGATGCTCCTGTAGAGCATGTACAGGAATTAATCAGACCTGCTGGATTTTATAGGGTTAAAGCTGCACGTATTCTTGAGGTTTCAAGAATATTGATTGATCAATATGGTGGAGAGGTTCCAAGGGAAATGGATGAAATGCTTAAGCTTCCAGGAGTTGGAAGAAAAACAGCAAATTGTGTAATCGTTTTTGCATTCCAGGATGCAGCTATTCCAGTGGATACTCATGTTCATAGAATATCCAATAGGTGGGGAATTGCTGATACTAAAGACCCTGAAGACACTGAGCTTGTATTGATGGAAAAGGTTCCAAAGGAGCTTTGGGTGGATTTAAATGATTTGATGGTGCAGTTTGGTCAGACTATCTGCAGACCTATCGGTCCTCAATGTGATAAATGTCCACTTACTGACCTCTGTGAGTATGACATTGATAAATTAGAAAATTAATTCTTTTTTTTATCTTTTTGACCTTTTTTTTAAAGGTCTCTTTTTGATTTCTCTTTTTTGTCATTCTTTTTTTACTAATTTTTCTTTTTAAACTAATCTTGTTTGGCTATTTTTATCTAATGTAATAATTGGACTGTCTCCAATTATCTTTTTGTCTTGAATCATCAATCCATCTAATTCTAGAAGTATTTTTTTAGATTCTAATCCTCCAGCAAATCCGCTGAATCCTCCGATTGTTCTATCTGCCTTTACAGTTCTATGGCATGGAATGATAATTGGAAATGGGTTTTTTGCAAGTGCTGTACCTACTGCCCGATATGCTCTAGGACTTCCCACTTCTATTGCAATATCCTTATAAGTATTTACAGTTCCTTTTTCTGTTTTAAATTCTGCCTCTAAAACTTTTCTTTGAAATGGCTTTAGTTTATCCATATTCAAGTAACTGAGGGAAAATTTATAGTCTTTCTCTTGGAAATACTTGTTTATTTCATTTAAAACTTGATTTAATTGTTTAGACTTTTTGTTTAAATGCAGTTCCTCTTCACTTTCATATTTCTCTTTGACGATTTCAGATGCAGTTTGATTTGGATTGGATATTATTATCTCTTCAATTTGGAATTTTGGTTTTTTTCTCCAGATTATTGCTATTTCTCCAATAGGGCTAGAACTAATTATATGTTTAAATAAAGTCATTTTATCATCGTAATTTTTTATTTTTTTTTAAAATTTAAAAAATTCAGTTTTAAATATTTTATTTTTAATTCTCTAATAGAAATATTTATATATCATCACTTATTAATTATTATATAACAATTGTTATAAAATGTCAATTGTTATTTTTTGCTTAATTTAATAAGAGAAAAAAGAATTATATTTTGAGTAAAATTATCTCATGTTTATTTTTTCACTTATTTTAAGTAAAAATTATTTAATTTTATCTTTTTTATGGATAAAATTCTAAAATATTTGCATATGCGAAATTTTGCATATTAACGAATATTTTTTTTAAAAAGTTTAAATAAAAAAACTATTAAATAAAATATATGAATATTAAAAAATTAGCTATTTGAAGGGATTTAAGCAATAGTTTTAATTTTTTTATATTTTAATTTAATTATTATTATAAATTATTATAGACGTGATTATTATGGTAAATATTCCTGAATTAAAAAGAGGTGTAGCAAACGATATTACAGAAGCAATTGGTAATACTCCTCTTGTAAGATTAAACAAATTAACAGAAGGTTTAGATGCTGAAGTTCTTGTTAAAATTGAAGCATTTAATCCGGTAAGCAGTGTAAAAGATCGTGTAGCAGTTTCTTTAATAGAGGCTGCAGAAAGAGATGGGCTTTTAAATGAAGATTCTGTCATTATTGAGCCTACAAGTGGTAATACTGGTATTGGACTTTCATTTGTTGCAGCTGCAAAAGGCTACAAATTAATCTTAACCATGCCTGAGACCATGTCCATTGAAAGGAGAAAATTATTAGCAGTATTCGGTGCGGATATTGTATTGACTCCTGGAAGTGAAGGTATGGGCGGTGCTATTGCAAAAGCAAATGAATTGGCTGAAAACACTCCAAATTCCTTTATTCCACAACAGTTTGAAAATAAGGCAAATTCTGAAATCCATAGGTTAACTACAGGTCCTGAAATTTATAGGGATACTGATGGTGAAGTTGATATTGTGGTATCTGCTGCAGGAACCGGTGGAACAATAACAGGTATAGCCCAATACATTAAAGAGCAAAAAGAAGACTTTAAGGCAGTTGTTGTTGAGCCTGAAACTTCTCAAACCTTAGGTAAAGGAGTAAAAGGACCTCATAAAATCCAAGGTATTGGTCCAGGTTTTGTTCCAGGAGTACTTGATGAAGACATAATAGATGAAATCATTCCAGTTAAGGATGAGGATGCAGGATCTACCTTATTAAAATTAGCAAGAGAAGAAGGTATATTCACTGGTATTTCTTCAGGTGCTGCTACTTTTGCAGGATTAGAACTTGCTAAACGTCCAGAAAACAAAGGCAAAACCATTGTTGTTATTTTACCTGATACTGGAGAAAGATACTTATCTACTGAATGGGTATTTCAGGAATTGTATGATGCATACGATGACTCTATTTTCCCATCAAACTAAT
>CAMODR010000043.1 GCA_946611495.1 uncultured Methanobrevibacter sp.
AAAATTTAGTTTATTAAATCTTTTAATTAATCATATTCACAAAATTATAAAATTACATACGGAGTGTAACTATGAATGTTATTGTTGTAGGAGCAGGAAATGCAGGTCGTCCTGTTGCAAGATTATTAAACTATGCAGGTCATACGGTAAAGATAACTGATCCAAAGAACTTAGAAGACTTCCATATGGATGTTCAAAAGACATTAAAAATTATGGAAAGTGAAGGAGTGGAATTAGACTTAGGAGTATTCAAGCCTAATCTTGATGGAATAGATACTGTTTATCTCTCTCCAACTGTTCCTGAAAACTCTCCAGCTTATAAGATCATTAAAGAGGCTAATCTTGAAGTATTTTCAAACGATGATTTTGGCCGTCTTTGTGACAGTTTCATTGATATTGACATTATCGGAATTACCGGCAGTGTTGGAAAGACAAGTACTACTCATATGGTGACTGAAATATTCAGAACTGCAGGTTATCAAGTATGGATCTGTTCATCCATGACTCAAAACCTTGTAAGTGAGGTAATTGTTGACGGAATCATTAAAGGAATTCCTGAAAAATCAGATATTGCTGTTTTAGAACTTCCTCACGGTACTGCAGGTTTGATGGCAGAGCTAAAGCTTAAGGTTGGAGCTCTCCTTAACATTTATGAAGAGCACCTTTCTGAATTCGGTGGCTCTATGGAAAGATACACTCAAAGAAAAATGTTCATTGCAAAAAACAGTGAAAACTTCATAACAAGCATTCATTGTAAAGACACTGTTAAAGATGCTAGACCTGATGCAATCTTTTATGCAATGGTTAAGGACTTGCCTAATTATGACCCAAGCAAAAAGTCCGAATTCTTCGATAAGGTGGCAAACTTTGAAGAGATTGCTATTGGTGAAGGACAAGTATGTAATTTTATTGGTGACAGCGCTAAAGGCGCAATTGATATTGCTTATAAATTCAGAAACAAATCCAATGAACTTAAAAAAGGCAGTTTCCAATCTGAATTCCATATGATGAGTTATTATTATGAGAATGCAGTGGCTGCTACAGCTATTTCCATGGCTTATGGCTTGCCTGTAGAGACAATCAAGCAAGGTCTTGCTAACTTCAAGGGTCTTTCTGTACATATGGAGTATATTGGAGACTATAATGGAAGGGAAGTTTATATTGACGCTTCATATCTTATAGAAGGTATCACTGCAGCCCTTGACTTTTTAGGCGATAGATCTCTTGTTCTATTGTTGGATAACTTTGACACTTCAACCTATAGGGACAAGAAGGAAACAGGTAAGCTTATGGGACAATATGCTGATGTAATGGTTGCAACAGGATTCAATGAGGTTTATCAAAGGGTGGACCTTGAGCCTGCTCAAGAGCTTTTAGATGCAGCAGTGGATTCTGATGCAGTTAAGGTCATTGCAGGAACTATGGAAGAAGGTGCAGAGCTTGCTATCAAGCATTCTAAACCTGGAGATACCATTCTTCACTTAGGTCCTCAATTAATGCAAGATCCTGAAGGAATCATGGAAAAGATAGTTTCCGGTTTAGAGGAAGGCTGTAGAAAGTACGAATAATTTTTAGGCTTTGGGGCTTTTAGATTAATGTTTCTCTAAGCCTTTTAGTTTTTCTTTTTTTATTTTTTTAACTATTATTTTATTTTTATTCTTTTTTTAATTTTTATGGAAGGTGTTTAAATTGCAAAGTTTAGAACTTTCAAGCATGTCTGATGAGGAATTGAAAAACCTCTCTTTAGAAGGTAAGACCTTTGGAGTAATTGGGGTCTGTGGTGTAGTTGGAAACCTGGTTGCACGTATCCTTATGGATAATGGACTAAATGTTGTCGGTACAGACATATCAAGTCGTGAAGATTGCAGGTTTTATTCTTCTTTTGATGATTATGACATTGAAATATTCTTTGGAGGACATCCTGATGAATTCTTCAAGAAGATTGACTTTATCATTCCTCCTCCAAGCATGAATGATAACGCCAAGGTTCTATCCATTGCAAGAGACAATGGCATTCAAATTCTCCATTTGGGAGATATTTTTAAGCTTTTCATGCCAAACAAACCTATATTATGCATTAGCGGAACTAATGGAAAGACCACTACAACAACTCTTCTAAAGCATATTGCATATTCTGCAGGCATCAATCCTGCTGAACATAATCTTGCAGGAATGCAAGGGAATAATGAGTTTATACCTTCTCTTCAGACTAGACTTCATGGTGATGTGGCTATTTTGGAGACTGGAACTGATGGCGCTCCTGGAGGACTTAAGTCTGTCATTGACTTGACACATCCTAATTTTGCAATATTGACTAATATTACAATTGATCATTTGGTGGACCCTGATGCACATAATGATAATGATGAAGACAAGATCCCTAATAATGATGCTTCCATTTCATCTGCTGAAAGTGGCATAAAAGATGATGAAAAAAGTGATGTTTTTATAGGGAAAAATTCTATTGTAGACAATAAAAAATCTATTGTAGAAAAAAATCAGTCTGATGTAAAAACTAATGTATCTCATATAGACAGAGGATTTTTAGAATATGCGCGAGTTAAAGGAGAACTTATTGAAGGTATTGAAGAAAATCAGGGAACATTAATATTCAATAGTGATGACCCTACAATAATTGGGCTTTTAGATGAGATAAAATTTTACGGAGAAAAAATCAGCTTTGGTATTGAACTTAATGAAAACTATGAAGTAGATAACTCTTCTGCTCATGTTGATTTTGAAGAAGATTCTTATTCTCATGGTGGTTCTCTAGGTCAAGTTGATGGTTCTTCTTATGGTAGTTCTGTTAGTCATGTTAGTGGTTCTTCTCATAGTGATTCTTTAAGTGTTGTCGGTGGTTCTTCTCATAGTGAAAACTCAAATATTGATGAAAAATCTCATCATGGATTTATACACACTAAGCCATGTTGGTGTGGAAGAGACATCAAAATCAATGAAACAATTTCTGGTAGCGGATACTATGAATGTGAATGTGGCATAAGATATGAAAAGCCAGATTATATTGCAAAGGATATTGACTTGAAGAATAGGCAATTCACACTTTCATCTGCTGATGAGGAATATCGATTCACATTGACTCTTGACGGGCTTCATAACATCTATAATGCAACTGGCGCAATTATTGCAGCAAAGGTCTTTTTAGGATTGTCAAATGATGAAATTCAAAAAGGACTTTCCAGCTTCAAGGGTGTTGATGGCCGTATGGATATTGTCGGCAATATTGATGGAAAAACAATCATGGTTGATTATGCTCATAATCCTGCAGGTGTTGAGACTATCTTGCATGCAATCAGTGAGATTTATGATAAGACTGCTGTTGTAATTACTGTCAGCTCTGAATCAGGAATAGATGGTGATTTTGACATACTTGATTCTGCTATTGGAAATGTGGATTATATTGTTCCTGCATCTTATGACTCAAGATACGCTGCAGGAAAGCTAATTGAACTTTCTAAAGAGGGCAGACAGGAAGAGCTTAACTTATCTGATGTCTATTCAATTGAAGAACTTGAGGAAACATTTGTCTTAAGTGAGAAAGCAATTGAGCAAAAGTCTAAAAAGACTCTTGGTGCTAGTGAGGATCAGGTAATCATTGGTCTTAAGGAAGCCTTGAAATTAGATTCCGATATAATTCTGATTATTGGTGAGGCTGCATTTAAGTTCAAATCTGCAATTATTGATTTTTGCAAAGATTTTAATTAAGGGATTTTTATAACATTCCCTAATTATTTTTCTTTTAAATCTGCTTGCAAATTTTAGGATTTATTGATCTCGCGATTTAAAGATGAAAAAACTGTTTTTTATTTTTTTATTATTATTCATTTCCCTAAAATTAGCTGGTTAATGATGCTTTTTTTGAGCTTGCTTATTTTTGCTATTTCTTCAATACTATATCTTCCATCTTCAATCATATCTTTTGCAATTTCATGATTTCTTTTATTTTCAGTTTCTATTCTTCCTTCTTCTCTTCCTTCTTCTCTTCCTTCTATTCTTCCTTCTTCTCTTGCTTCTTTTTTCGCTTCTTTTATATGTCGTCTGGATAATATCTCATATTTGAATCGGTATTTTAAATCCATATATGTGTTTTTTCCCATGTATATTGCTTTATCAAGACTTTCCATATCCATCGCCTCTTCAATTTCTTCAATTTCTTCATCATCGAATAATGCAAGAGCTAAAATTCCATAACTCAGTTTTATTTCAGCTATTGTCTCTTTACTCAATGTTTCAATCTGTGAAACTAGCATTATTCCTTTTTTCAATGCTTTTTTCCTATCTTTCTTTCTTTCCATTAGTGGGAAAAGCTCAAAATAGACTATTTCTTTTTCGCTTAAATCAGCGTTATTTAAAATTTTTTTTATTATTTTATTTAAAGTTTTAGTAGATTTTAAGCAATTTAACGATGTATAATGTATAGTAAACCCGTATTCGTTCCCGTATCCATATGGAATGTCTTCAATTTTCTTTCCAACTAAACTAACAACATGCACTATCACCTCTTTACTTTCTTTAAGATGCAATGTGGTCTGATAGTTTCCAAATCGTCTCTTATCGCGAATATTTAGGTAATTAGTCTGAAATTCTATAATGTGAATTCTCTTATCTTTAGACAAGAGCACTATGTCTCCATAGCTTTGTTCATATACTTGATTGATGAATTCACCAGATAGGAATTCTTTAAATTCTATGTTTAGATCTAATGCATCTATGAATCCTTGAGGGTGCTGTCGAATCAAGTATTTTAAAAGCTTATCATATGGAAATAGAACTTTTTGTTTTCTTTTGTCTATTTTCTTATCTTTCTCACTCTCTTGGAGTATGTAACTCTTAACCACATAATCACCTGAATTCTTTTTATATGCTTAATTTTCTTTTTATATTTGTCTCATTTTCCTAATTCATTTTCAATCATGCCATAGATTTTTCTTTTTAATTTTTAATTTTTCTTAGTGGAATTTTTTCTTCGTTATTTTCTTATTTTTATTTTTATCCTATTTAAATTTATTTTTTTTTAATTTCAGACAATTTTATTGTTTTTTATCAATTTTACAATTCTTTACAACTTTTATTATTTCATATAACTTTAATACGATGGTATTAATTTTACTAGTTTGTATTTTTTTAATAATTTTTTATCAATTTTACAAGTTTATGTCAATTTTGCACATTTATGTCAATTTTATTAAGTTATTTGAGTTTTATTAATTCAAGTAAATATTGATTTAATTTTGTATCAATTTATTAATAGTTGGTAAAAATTGATTTAACTATTTAAAAATTGTTTAATTTAAGAATAGATAGATTTAAATAGGTTATGTAATAAAATAAGTTTAATTAAAGAAATTTGTGAAGTGGATTAAATGTGTGCAAAAATTAACTTTTTTTATGATAAGATCTTTAAGTTCATTGCATCAAATAATCTCACTTCATTCTTTTTGTTCTTTAAGATTAACTGTCTTCCGTTCTTTTTAATAGAAAATGAATTGATTGATGCCAAACTCAATAAGCTCATATTGGATTTTCCTGTTTTAACTATCAATGGAATTGTAGATGTGGAATTTCAATTAAAAACATCTGGTTCTGATGAAAAAAGGTTTATTGATTATGTTATAGGATTATATAAGAAATATAATCTTGATACATATATAATAATCATTGATTTTGAATTGGAGAAAGATAAAAAAAGAATTCTTAGAATTAATCCTGAAGATCAGTTAACTATGCATTATAAATCGTTAATTCAAAGAAATCCTGACAAAATTTTAAATATATTGAATTATAAACTCGAAAATATAAGCCGATTTACAGGAAAAGATATTGTTGGCATTGAATTGCTTCCTCTTTTGGATTTGGATAGAAGGATTGAATTATTGCATAAGGCAACAGATATCTTCTTTTTGTTAAATGAAGATTATTTAAGCTTTGATAAGATCAGTGAAATCAGGGAAGTTCTTTTGAATTATGCATTTTATTGGGAAGATGATGAAATATTAAAAAAATTAGGAGATGTATCAGATATGCATGAAGATTTTATTTTAGATCCTATGAAACGCTATGGTGAACTTTTAAGAGAAGAAGGTAGAGAAGAAGGTAGAGAAGAAGGTAGGGAAGAAGGTAGGGAAGAAGGCAAAGAGGAAGGTAGAAAAGAGTTAAAATATGAAATTGCTAATGAGTTAATTAGTAATGGCTATTCTCCAGAAGAGGTTTCTAAAATTTCTCATCTTAGTTTGCCTTTGGTCAATCAGATTATTATGGGTAAATAATCTATTTTTTAATAATTAATCTTTTTATTATTTTTTTAAGCTATTTTCTATATTCTTTTTTTATTTTTATCCTATTTTTTTTTATTCATATATTTTTAATTATTTTTTTTTCATTAAATCTTTTTATTTATCAATTTGATACGACTTTATATGTATGTACGATTGTATTCTTAAGCATTTAGAGCATTTTTATTTTCATTCCTATTGATAAAAAATATTTTAAGATTATAAAACTGTTTATGCTCCTTAAAATGAATTATAATTCATATTTTGACTGTATTTTTAGCTTATTCAATTTAATTTTTTTCTATACTATAATTAGTTCACAAATCTTTATTTTTTACTTTTGCATTGTACATTCTTTTATAAAATTATAAGTAAATAATATTCAATTTTCAGAAAATTTATCCAATTTTATTCAGTTTATTTGGCTATATCTTGAATGAAATGAGTTCTTTTTATGAAAATCATTTAATAATGTTTATATATTATATTAAATAAAAATAACTTTAATATTAATTGATTTTGATAGTTTAGCATAATGTTCAAAATTGAACATTTGTTTTTTATTTGCCAAATTATTATTAATGATTAATATGGAACAATTGGGGTGTACTGTATTAGACTTATAAATTACCAAATTAATTAAATATCCGATAGATTTAATATCTAAATTTTTAGTAAATTGATTAAATGCTCATTTTACTGATTTTTTAGTTATTGAATTATTTAGTGTATTACTGGATCTTTTAGTAATCTGATTATCAGTATTTGCTAAGATACATTGGGGGTAATGCTCTTAGTAATGAGTTATTTGATTATATTTGCTGATTTTTAGTTATTAGATGAAGTATATTTATTAAAGGAATCATGATTATTATTTCATCGATTGATGGAATATGTGGATTATTTTTTTAAATTTATAAAAAATATTAAATCAAGGGTTTAGTAAATGGTGAAAATATTTCTGTTCATTAACCAAATTAGTTAACTAAAATCTTGAATTTAATGTTTTTCTAATCTAAAAATATGGTATACTATTTTTTGGAGGAATTTTCTTGAAAACGGAAAAATTAAGTATATTTATATCAATTGTACTTATTTCCCTACTTGCTTTAGGCGCAGTAAGCGCAGCAGATGATACTGCAGCAACTGATGATGCTCCTGAAGCTAGCATAGAAGAAGTTCAAACAATTGATAATACTATTACAAATGACGACATGTCATATGAGTCTAGTGATATAATTGTAAATACCACTGGCGACTCAGGTGATTTGGATAAGGATTCTAAGGCAAACCTTGCTTCCACTAAATTATCTGAAGGAGAAACCAGTTCATTTACAAATCTAGCTAATAATATTAACAATGCACCTAGTTATCTCTCTTTATCTGGTAACTATGCATATGATAGTACAATAGATGGAGATTATGTCACTGGTATATATATCAATAAAGATATTACCATTAATGGTGGTGGAACAACTACTATTGATGGAAGAAATGTGGCAAGAATCTTTAATATTTCAAATGGCCATAATGTTGTCCTTCTTGATATAACTTTTACTAATGGTAATATTGAACAAGGAGGAGCTATTTACAATGATGGTACTTTGATTCTTAAAGACTGTAAATTTACAAGTAATGCTGCAAACTACGGTGGAGCTATTTATAACACTGCAAATGGTGCTATAACTGGTGACTCTGATTTTACTGAAAATTCAGCAGTGTACCGTGGAGGAGCTAT
>CAMODR010000044.1 GCA_946611495.1 uncultured Methanobrevibacter sp.
TTCCTAAAATAATCATTACTTTTGGAACCATTTTTATCTCCTAATAATAGTTTTTTAAATATGATAATTCAACATTATATTTTAATATTTATATTAACTATTATAATAAGTTATTTAAAAATAGGGAATTTTTATAAAATTATCATTTCAATTTGAGAGAAATAGTGGTTTTTATAAATAACTAAACAGGAGAAAAAATAGGGATTTTTAAAATAGTTGGATTAATCAGTAAAAAAATAAAAAGAGAAGCAATAGCTATTGCCATTGCTTAAAATAAAGTTTTATTTAACAGCCAGTTTTCCCTTTAAGGTTTTCTTATTGTTTGCCTTGTCGCCTTTGAAAGTTACTGTGTACTTGTAGGTCTTTTTGACTTTAGGCAGTTTAAGTTTAAAAGTAGATACTCCTTTTGCATTGGTTTTAGCCTTGTATGTTTTCTTATTAATTTTAATATAAACAATCTTTTTAGCTAAAAATTTCTTGTTGGAAGTTTTATTTAAATATAATTTATAATATGCAAAGTTACAACTTGTGTTATGTTCATTAATATCTTTCATTATTAATGAAAATTAAAAATTTTTAAAATCAGTTATCTGCACAGTTTTTATGAAAAATAAGTAGTAGTAAAAATAATTTTTTTTAATAAAAATTTATTGGAAAACCTTAAATTTCCATTAATATCTAAAATTCTGATTTAATATCATTTGCATTATAATAATATATTTTTATATGATAAAAAACAATATTTTTTTAAGAATGTATTTTTTTATTTGTGAAAAGGTGGAAGCATGTATTATAAAATGTATTATGAAATGATGGAGCAGCCTGATGCTATTAGAAGGACTTTTGATAGCGAGCTGGAAAATATGGAGAAAATATCTGAAATTGCTGAATCATGTGACTGCATTTATCTGGTTGGCTGCGGCAGTTCCATTTCAACCTGCTATTCTGTCAGGGATGCCTTAAGGTCTGTCAGTAGTTTGCCGGTTACCGTATTCACAGGTTATGAATTTGCCTACAACAAGAAACTTATTGAAGATGAAAATTCAATTGTAATAGTAACATCACAATCCGGTGAAACCGCAGACACATTGGCTGCTTTAAGAAAAGCCAAGGAGTATAATATAAAAACAGTTTCCATTTCCAACGAGCCTGAAAGCAGCATGATTCGTGAGGCGGATTATCCAATTGTCACATTGGGAGATACCGAAACAGCCATTTTAGGTACTAAAACCTACATTACCCAACTTGCATGCCTGTATCAAATTTTATTCAAGGCTTCCGACTATGAAGAAAAGGATGAAATCTTGAATCAGCTGACTCAAATTCCAGACATAATTGGAAATCTTTTAAAAACAACTGAAGAGGATAACAAAAAGCTTGCAAAGGATTTGAAGGATGAAGAGATTTTTTATTGTCTGGGAAGCGGCGTGAACTTTGGACTTGCCTATAAACTGGCCATGACCATGCTTATGGAAGGCGCTATAAAACATGCTTGCCCACTTTATTCAGCAGAGTATCGTCACGGCCTTATAGAAAGAGCTGAAGATGACGTTCCTTTAATATTTCTTGATGCCGATCAGGAATCCGATGAGATTACAAAAAGGGCATATGACAATGCCAATGAGATAAAAGCCAGGACTATTTTATTTAAGCTCAGCGATTATGCGGATGTATATAAATTGCTCGCTCCTTTTGTGCTTGTAATTCCTTTGGAATGGTTTGTTTACTATTTAGCTCATTTCAATGGCGAGGATCCTGGAAGCACAAGACATATTGGCAAGGTTAGATATTAATTTAGCATCTTGAATATGATATTTTTAATAAGAGATTTCTTGAATTAATAATCTCTTATTTTTTAAATTGTTATTTTTACAGATATTTTATGCATTTTAAAAATTGTTACTTCTGCATATATTTAAAAAAATTTTAAAAAAAGAGTGAGAAGCAATGCTTCTACATAATTAAAAATATATAAAAAATTATTTCAGCAACCGATTTGATACAATTCAAATCCTTCTTCTTTTAGGCTTGAATCGTAGATATTACGGCCGTCGAATATGACTTTCTGATTTAAAAGCTTGGCTATCTCATCGAAGTCAGGATTTCTAAACTCCTTCCATTCGGTTATTAAAACCAATGCGTCGCAGTCAATCAAAGTGTCGTATTTGTATTCCTGATACTCGATTCGATTCAATTGCTCATCATTATCCAAATATTTTGGAATAGCCATTTTAAAGGTTTCCATAGCCTTTGCATCATAAACCTTGACTTTTGCTCCTCTTTTAATCAGTTCTGAAATAATTACAAGTGAGGAGGCTTCTCTTACATCATCTGTATTAGGCTTGAATGCAAGACCCCATATTCCAAAGGTCAGATCTTTCAAATCCTCTCCAAAACGGTTTATTATTTTGTTGACTAAAACCATTTTCTGTTCCTTGTTTACCTCTTCGACATTTGACAACAGCTTTGGAGTGTATCCATATGATTTAGCGGTGTCAATAAGTCCTTGAACATCCTTAGGGAAGCATGACCCACCATAACCGCATCCTGCGTAGATGAAGTTGTATCCTATTCTCTTGTCGCTTCCAATACCTAATCGAACATTTTTAACATTGGCTCCAGTAAGCTCACAGATATTAGCTATTTCATTGATGAAGGATATCTTGGTTGCAAGCATTGCATTTGCAACATATTTTGTCATTTCAGAGCTTTTAACATCCATCAGAACGAATCTGTCGTGATTGGATACGAAAGGAGCATAAAGTTTTTTAAGAGTAGCAAACACTTCCTCCTTTTCAGCTCCGATTACAACCCTGTCCGGTCTCATGCAGTCTTCCACAGCCACTCCCTCCTTTAGGAATTCGGGATTTGAGGCTATGTCTATTTTTATGTCAAGATTTCTCTCTTCAATAATATTTTCAATATGCTCTTTGACTTTGAATGCTGTTCCAACAGGCACTGTTGATTTTACAACCACAAGGGAATCCTTTGATATGTTGTTTCCAATATCGCTTGCAGCAGACATTATGTAATCAAGATTCACACTTCCATCATCATTCATCGGAGTTCCTACAGCTATGAATATAATGTTTGAGTCATCCAATGCCTCTTTGATGTTGGTTGTAAAAATGAGATCCCTTCTGGCCTGGCTGTCCATGACCATGGTTCTTAAATGAGGTTCGTAAATAGGCATTATCCCTTTTTTAAGCCCTTCTATCTTTTCCTCTACAATATCTACGCAGTAAACCCTGTTTCCCATATCCGCAAAACATGTTCCGGTTACAAGACCAACATAGCCTGTTCCAATTACAGTAAGCTTCATTATAACACCTTGAATTTAAAATAATTTTTTAATGGTTACGCCTTTTAAAATATAGGTCAATTTCTAAATATAAATTAAATATCATTTTTTACTATTAATAAGTTATCCTTATTGTTTATTATATTTTTTTATTAATGGAATCTTTTAAAAAATATCAGATGGTGATTTTAAAAATAATCTCCCATATAAATCAAAATCTCCAATATATTTATTAATAATATTTAACATATTTTTTATAGAAGATGTCCTGCATAATTTATAAAATTTTTTTTACAAGATAAAATTTAATAGGGATCATATGTTTTTTTATAGATTTTTCAAGGAAAAAGGCAATGTGTTCAAGGTTTACAAACTACATCAATACTCTAAAAAAATAAAATTTCTAGGATTGTTTGATGAGGAATATTACTTAAAACGCTATCCTGATGTTAAAAGCTCCAAAATCGATCCTTTGGATCATTACCTGTATTATGGATACAAGGAAGGCAGAAATCCGGGACAATTATTCGATAACAACTTTTACCTGAGAAAATATCCTGATGTGAAAAAAAGCGGAATCAACCCATTGATTCATTATGTTGACAAAGGCATGAAGGAAAACAGGGTTAAAAATAAGGACGATGATTCCATCAAGGAACATATAAAAGAAACCAATGCTATTTTGGATTCAGCCAATGCATTATTCAATACTATTTTTTTAGATTATGAATTGCAATCCAAAGGTGTATTGAAAGACCTTCAAGACCTTTCAAAACTTATACTGCTTTTCATCAAGAAGATATGTGAAAAACATGATATAAGCTGGTGGCTGGATGGCGGTACCCTGCTTGGTGCTGTTCGACATGGAGACTTCATTCCATGGGATGATGACATGGACATAGCCATGATGAGGGAGGACTACCATAAATTTATCAGCGTCTTGTATGACGAGCTTGAAGCTCATAATCTCTCCGACTGCATAAGGCCTGTATTCAAAAAACGAATCAGCGGAGATGGAAAAAAAGTAACAGGATTTATTCAAATATCAATAATGCCTAAAATAGAGGGCCGCTATAAAGTGATGGGCAGGGTAGATATCTTCCCATTTGATTTCTTAATTGATTATGATGACATTGATAGCTTCGGAGTTTCATACAATCGTGCTTATTCACATCTTAAAACTTATCTGACCAAAGGTTCTGATTTAAGGTCATTATACATGGGCCTGGATGTGGATGATGTTATAAGCAGGCACTATTCAGAGTTGAATTTGTCTTTTGACAGGCAGAAATACATCATTCCTGGAGTAGAGGGAGGTTTTGGATATCACAGAAACATCAATGAACTGATAGTGCTGGATTCCGACAGATTCCTTCCATTGAAAGAGATTAGTTTCAGCGGATTAAAATGTTATTCCCCTAATGATGCCGACTATTATCTTAAATCTATTTATGGGGATTACATGTCCATTCCTAAAAAGATTGCAACTCATAAAAGGATAGACACCCTCAGGGATGTTGAAGATATCGAAGAACGCTATTCCTATTATATAAAAAGAATGGAAGAAGCATTATAGTTTAGATATTCTAGGTTTTTTTTTAGTTAGAATATTTAGAGTTTTAGTTTAGATATTCTAGGTTTTTTTTAGTTAGAATATTTAGAGTTTTAGTTTAGATATTCTAGGTTTTTTTTAGTTAGAATATTTAGAGTTATAGTTTAGGACATTAAGATTTTTTATAAAATCAGTTATTTACAAATTATTTTGTTCAAACTATAGTCTCATTATTCTTTTAATATTTATCTAATCCGATTTCTTAGCTTGTCTGCGATTTTAACTACTTTTCTGGATTTATAAGCTTCAACAGTCTCTTTAAGCTTTTCATTTTTTAAAGTCAGCTTTTTAAGCTCGTTATTTTTGCTGTAATACTCCGCATTTATGTGCAATTTGTTTTTATAATTCTTGAAGTTTATCTTGACTGTGTTATTCATATATATGACGGAATTTGAAATTGTGATATTGATATTGTCTTCGGTTTTCAATTCCCATTTCTGTATTGAATATCTCAGAAGCCATTCAAATGGAATGTTTATTTCATATTTGTACATCGGGCCGTCGCTCAGGCGGTTGACATTTATTTTCCTTTGCTTGAAGTTAATCCTTTGCTCCAGTATCAATGATTCGATTTTCATCTTGGATTCCAATATGACATTGAATGTCTTGTTGTTATCCAAAGTGTTTTCGATTAATGGATTTTCAAGTTTTAGATCGTTGATTGCATCTGCATCGCCCATGTCTTTAAAGAATTCTATTACGCTGTCGCCACTGTTGATTATGTTTATTCCAGAGATTTTTATCTCTTCCTTTCTTTTGTCATTTGAAACCAAGCAAAGCAGCTTGTATGTGGTTTGTGTAGTAATCAATTCCTTGTTCTTCAAATTCAGGATGTTTTTGCCTTTTCTGGTTTCAATCAATGCTTCCTTCTTAATATCCCCATTTTCATACCTGGTGCGGATAAAGTATCTTCCTTTCAGACCTTTCAAATCATCATATGGAATAATCAGCTTGTAGATATCGTCTTCTTTCTTTTCATATTTGATGGAGATGCCTTCTTCGGTTTCGAGCTCCCTCAGGCAATCCTCTTTTGAAAATGAGTTTTTGGATTCCACCAGTTTGAATTCAATAAAATCAGGATTTTCATTTTTTATATATTGAGGATGCTCCCTGAGGTATATGGCCAGGTTTCCTCCTTCGATTTCAGAAAAAATGAAGCGGGTTATCAAATCCTCTTTTTTTGCATCTTTTCTAAAGTCAATCAAATCCTGGTATTCTTCTTTCAAGTCTTTTGCCAATTCAGGATGGTAAGGCAAATCACTTTCAAGATTTTCAATTTTAAGCAGGGATTCCATATCTCTGTTTTCAACCATTTTATAAATGATTTTTCTATATGAGATTATGTTATCTTTTAAATTATCCGGAATCAGGGACAGTATGCAGTTGACCTTGTCGACAATCTCTTTTCTATACTCTTCAGGATAAACAGCTATTCTTCTTACATAAAATCTCAAATCATGATTCAGCCATTTCAAGTATTCTGCTTCTCTGACATTGTCATCAACGTCACACTCATTCATGAGGTTTTCCTGCATGTTAAGTATTCTCATTCGATTTCTGAAATTCACAATTGTGCTTTTCTGTTGAGTGACGCTGCTTGAGTCGTCTCTTTCCCTCCAGAAATAAACAAATTCTTTTATCATTCCGACTTTGTCGGTTAAACAATGCAGCTTCAAGTTAAATATCAAATCCTGGGTCATTATTTTCTCATCAGGGAAAAAGATGTCGTTTTTTATAAGGTACTCCCTTTTTATAATCTTGTTCCATACTCCTGTGTCATAGACAAGAAGCGGTCTTTCCTTTATGTTTGTGGAGGTGATTTCATTCTCCACTCCTTTGAATGTAAATGACTGCAGGTCTTCCTTATAGAATGACCTTTTATTGATTTTCATTGCGCATCCGAGGACAAAATCGTAATCGTCTGATTTTGCAAAATCGTATAGTATCTCATATGATCTTGGCTGCAGCAGGTCATCTGAATCCATAAGGTGAATATACTCCCCACGCGCTTTTTTTATTCCAATGTTTCGCTCGCATCCAGAGCCCATGTTTTCATTAAAGAAGGCATGGAAGTTATCATATTCGCGGGCATACTTTTCAATAATATACTGGGAATAGTCATTTGAGCCATCGTCAAGCATCAAAACTTCTATGTCATCTATCATGGTCTGGTTCAGTATGGATTCCAATGTCTCTTCCAGATATTCCTCAGTATTATATACAGGTATTATAACGGATATTTTTATATTGCTCATTTTATCCCTGAGTAAGTTTAATCTATGAATGATTTTGATTTAGCATAATCTCAAAGTTCAATAATCTTTATAAATCTTTTATGAAACTATAATTTCCTCTTCATTTTTCTTAAAGGGCTAGTGATTTTCCAGCTTTTTGAATTCAAAAGTTTTTTATATGATTTTTTAAGTTTCTTATTTTCCTTTTCTAATTTTTCAATTTTTAATAATGAAAGACCATTGTCCCTTACTAATTGGAAGTCTCGTGTTGTCTTTTCATTCAATACAGCATCCAGAATAATCAGGTTTCTTTTGCTGAGTATGGTTTGGAGGTATTCATAGAAATCCTCATCAGCCACCCAGCTTGTGAAGTTCTCTTTCATTTTTTCAAAGTACAGGTCCTTGAATTCCTCTCTGATTCTATCGAATCTCATGTTCACTGTTCGAATCTTCTTATTGTATAATTCCGGACAGTATTCATCATTCAGCAAGTCGAATCTTCTAAATACGTCAATCACCAGGTCGTTGACTGCAATTGAATCTAAAAAGCGTGTGTCTCCCGCACGTGTGGATGATGCGCTGTGCCATCTTCTGGCAAACAGGTACTCCTTCAGGAAATATATTCTCTTTGCGCTGAAGAAAACCTCCCAGAAGAAGACATTGTCTTCAAAAATAAGTCCCTCAGGGAATCTTGCCCCGCTGTCGACTACGAACTGCCTGTTGTATAATTTGGTCCAAGGTGTTACTGTAATTGTAAAAGCCAGTTTTCCAA
>CAMODR010000045.1 GCA_946611495.1 uncultured Methanobrevibacter sp.
TTTTAGGAGTTTATTCTTTTAGGAGTTTATTCTTTTCAAAGGTTTTTTTTATTTAAAAAGATTAATTTTTTCTTTATTGGAATTTGTAATGCTTAAACACGTAAAAAAAGTTAAAATATATTTGTAAATAGCTTTTATATTCTTATAAAAGCTAATTTTTTTATTTTTTTATTTAGACATTAAAAAAAGAATTATTATTAATTATATTAAATTAGATTTTTTTAAAAAGATTTAGTTTAGTAAAATTAGATTTATCGTAAAATGGTTTTTTTTAATCAAAGTTCGATTCTTTGATACGATTTTTATAAATTATCAATAATTTATTGTTAATTTTAATTAAAATTTATATTAAGGTATGTTTTTTTAAATCATGCTTTTAAATTATATTTTGGTTATGCTTTTTAAATCATTGCTTAAGTTATGATTTAAAAATCATAATTTTTTATTATTCTATA
This sequence comes from uncultured Methanobrevibacter sp., assembly GCA_946611495.1. Taxonomy (GTDB): domain Archaea; phylum Methanobacteriota; class Methanobacteria; order Methanobacteriales; family Methanobacteriaceae; genus Methanobrevibacter. The sequence continues at coordinate 456 of CAMODR010000045.1, forward strand.
CAATTGAGGTGCAAAATGAAATTTAAAAAACTTTTATTAATTTCATTAATATTATTGTTTGTTTTATCATTAGGATTTAGCTCTGTTAGTGCTATTGATTCTGATAATTTAAACAGTACTGCTTTAGGGGATAGCAGCAATATTAATGATGATTATATGATAGATACGGATTCAAATGATCAAAATGATAATAATTATTTGAATTTATATGATAATTATAATGAAAATGTTAATGAGAATGGATTAAATGATAATTCTAAATCTAAAAATGTCCTAAAGGATGATACAAATACAATATATGTATCACTAGACGGAAGCGATGAGAATGACGGTTTGACTAGGGAGACAGCTGTAGCAAGCATTTCACATGCTGTTTCAATTGCTGGAGAAAGATACACAATCTATCTCTCAAGCGGAACATATGCACAATCCTCATCAACCCAATTGTCAAAGGCTCTGACCTTTGTAGGTGAAGATGGAACTGTCATAAGCAAGACAGGAACAAGCAATGTCTTCACATACACTTCAGACACTATAAAGACAGTTGGATTTAAGAACATAATCTTCTCATCAACCGTTCCAAATCCTTCAAATCCAATATTGAGTATGGCTGGAAGGGCTGACCTTTTAGTGGATAATTGTACCATTACCAATGCCATTGCAGGAAGAAACGGAATTATCCGCTTGATGGGAAACAGTACAGGAAGAATCACAAATACCCGATTCGATGGCCTAAGTGGCTCAACAAATGCAGGAGCATCTTATCTTTATGCACTTGGAGATTCAAGAATCCGTGTTGAAAACTCTACATTTTCAAATATTGATGAGTCTATGCTAAGGGCTTGTGTCTATCTAAACAATCCTGGGGCTAATTTAACCTTGGTTAATAGTGTTTTCAACAATATAAATGGAAACATCTATGCAATTGTAGAGAATAAGAATGGATACATGCAGATTCAAAACTGCAGATTTATAGATAATTCATTAAGTGGAACTGGACCAAGAGGAATTGTATGGTCTTCTGAATATAAGGAAAACCAATCCTTCACTTACATAAACTCTTCCCAGTTCATCAATAACTCAATAGATAATGAAGCTATTGCTAATGCTTCAGTCATTCAATGCAAGTCTCCAACTACTGTAGAGTACTCTGCATTCTTAAATAATGATGCCAGCTTCATTGTTAACAATGATAATGAAACCAGCATTATTGCAAATTACAATTGGTGGGGAACTAATCAAAACCCTAAAAACTGCACTATAGATTCTGAAAGTATTTCTCTTGTTTCAAGTGGTGTTGATGTAGACAATTGGGCTATCATGACAGTGGAATTTGAGACTGCTGGCTTATTGGCAAATGAAAATTACCCAATCATAATCAATATCAATCAGTATATTAACGAAAATGGAGATATTGATGCACTTCAATATGGAATAGATGCTGAAATCCTATTGGACAGCCAAATAGGCCAATTTAACTCTTCATATATAATATATAACGAAAGCCAATTGAATCATGGAAAGGTTTATACAACTAATGGAACAGTTACCTTAAACTATATGGCAAGTGAAGAAGGAAGCGATGAGATCAAGTTCACTTCAGGATTTGAGGAAATAACTTACATTGTCGATATTGGCAAATCCCTTAACTATATTGATATCTATGTATCAAAATCAGGAAATGACTTTAATGATGGATTAAGTAATGACACTCCTGTATTGACTATTGGAAGAGCTTTAGAAATGGCTAAAGTTGTAAATAGCAACATAAGGATTCATATTGATGAGGGAACATACCTTGAAAATGGCCTTGAGCTTAATGACACTTACATTCTTTATGATGAAGGAAACCAAGTAAAGAGAACAGTTTACTCATTTATAGGATATGGAAATGTAGTCATTGATGGAAATGGGGCAGACAAGTCAATATTCTCCATTAGAAACAATTCCGCTTCATTTAAGAATATCAGATTTACCAATGTAAACTCTCCACAAAGAGGAGGAGCAATAAATGTTAGGATAAACGATAATTGGTATATCTTTGAGAAAAATGCCATGATAATCTCTGACTTGACCATAAACAACTGTACTTTTGACAACATGAATGTATCAAGTGCTGGTGGGGCAATTTACTATGAATATGGTAGCGGAAGCATTGTAATTAATAACACTAAGTTTTATAATCTTTCAGCTTCATCAAGCCAAGGTGGAGCAATTAACATTCAGGAATCTGATGATCTTGTAAAGCTTAAGATTACAGGCTCTGAATTTAGGGATAATTTTGCAAACAATGCGGGAGCAATGTACTTAAGGGTTTCCAATCTTACAGTTAAGAACACTAAGTTTATAAACAACTCTGCAAAGTTTTATCCTGGAGTTATGCAATTCTACAATGTAACTGGAAATATTGAAAACTGTATAATTGCAAATAACAGCGCTCTTAAGACATCTGCAGCAATCTATATAGAAGAAGGCTCAGACGATGAAGGAAACATAATAAGCATTAAATCATGTATTATAGAAAACAACACAGCCAGCAATGAGACTGCTCCTGCAATTTATGTCTATAAGGGTAACTTGGACGTTTCATACTCTTCCCTTGTAAATGACTTGTCCCTTGGAACACGCAGATATTTCTCAAACTATACAGGATTACAAGAAGGTACTGCAATTGCAAACAGCAACTGGTGGGGATTGAGCAATCCATTTGGTGAAAATGAAATAGGCGCTGATGAGTACTTATCTTCTTTAGGTGGAGTCATAAACGGATCCAACATTACAATTGACAGTTGGGTGATTTTAAACACTGAACTAAACGACACAGGAGTTCTTAAGGTTGGAAACGTTGTAAACATTACCTTTGACTTTAATCATCTAAACACTACATCAGGCGAAATAATCCCAATCAGCGGCGGAAAGATTCCAAGGGAATATGAACTTCGCTTGAATGCAACTGGAGGACAAGCATACCCTAACTATATAAGAACAGTCAATGGAATAGGAAACAGTCATTTCACAGTTTTAGATACAGAAGGATTAGGAGATGACTTTTTACATGCATATCTTGACATAAAGTCAGATAATGAAATTGTTAATCTTGTATTTGAGATAAACAACTATAAGGGTGTTATCTTTGTTTCCGTTGATGGTAATGATGACAGAAACGGTTCTATGGATGCACCAGTCAGAACTATGGAAAAGGCTATTGAACTTGCTCTTGATGAGGAATATGGCTCTCATGAGATATTTATCCTTCCAGGAACTTATGAAACCTATGGACTTGAAGTGGATTACACTTATCTTACCATAACAGGCTCTGGAGTGGATCAAACAACTTTAGATGGTATGGGATACACTGGAGGAATGTTCAGCATATTCCAAGGTGAATTGACTGTCAAAAACCTTAGCCTTGTAAATGGTATAAATACAGCTTCTTCAGGAGGGGCATTTACAAATATGGGTAACTTGACTTTAGACACAGTGAATGTAACTAACTGTCAAGTAAAGAACGTTAATGGTGGAGTGATCTATTCTGTAGGTAACTTAAACCTTATAAATTCAAGCTTTGTTGAAAATAAGGCTTTATCTGGTGATTCTGCAAGTGGTGGAGTAATATACTCTGATGGATATTACACAAGCTTAAGTTATCCTCCAAGCATTAACATTACAGGCTGTGAATTCATTTCCAATTCTGCAGGAAGCCAAACCTTTGGTGGTGGAGTAATCTATATGCAGTATGTTGATGGATTAAAGTCAATCAAGAACAGTAAGTTCATAAATAACAGGGCTTATGCAGGTGGAGCAATCCTTATGCAAAACTCTGAAGGAAACTTTACCATTGATAATGTTACTTTCATTGGAAACAGGGCTACAGGAGGCTCAAGCTGCATTTATGGTGGTGGAGCGATTGCATTGGTAGGTGCAACAGACCATCGTGTAGGAAATGTTACAATTACAAACAGCCAATTCATAAATAACTCTGCTTCAAATACCCGTGGAGGAGGAGCTATTCTTGATAGGAATGTTGACTTGAACATCACTAACTCTGTAATCTATAATAATAAGGATTCAGACAAGAACACTCAAATATTTAAGGACACTACAGTCTACTTCCCAAGCGGCGGTAGAATAAGCGTAGAAGACAATTGGTGGGGAGTCAATAACTTAAGCGAATTGTCTGTATCTCCTGCTAATGTGACTATCAACAGATGGGTAGTAATGGACTTGAATGTTGAAGCCATAAGCGATTATGAGGAATATGGCGAACTTGACCCTAACTTAAACAATTATCTCATAAGCCTAGGCTTAACTAAATATAATGATGGCACTCCTATAGGTGATGATAAGTATCCATTTGATAGATTATACTTAATTAAGTCCAATAATGGCCAATTGAACCAATCAAGTGGCACATTGATGAATAACATTGGAACTGCTATCTTATCATCAAGCACAAAAGAGAACATTATTGTAGCTACCATTGACAATCAATCCTTAGAGTTTAACACTGGCGAAGGATTGGTTCAAACAGTATTGGATATTAATGCAAATAATTCAGTAAGGGCAGATGATGGATTGAATGTATCCATTTCCCTAAAGGACATTGATAACAATCCTATTAATGGTTCTGTTATTATAAATGTCTCTTCTAAAGATGGTACTATTGGAGAAGATATAATAAGAACAGTAAATGTGACAGATGGAACTGCATCTGAAATAATTGATGGACTTAAGGCAGGCAATTTCACTGTTACAGCAACATTCAATGGATATTCTAATTATCTTGCTTCAAATGACATTAAAGACCTTGAAGTGATGGCTATTCCAAGTTCTATAGAAATTAGCGGCTATGAGCAAGGTGATGTGATTGAGATATCCATTGGTAAAGGCTATCTTGCAGGAACCTTAAAATCTGATAAGGACCCTATTGCAAATAAGAATGTATCATTAATTGTCGATGATGGTGATATTTTAAGCGGTGTCACTGATGAGAATGGACTCTTTGTAATTGACTTAAGCGGTTTAAAAGCTGGAAACTACTCTGATTTGGCTATTTCATTTGATGGAGATGAGATTTATGAGGCATCATCTCAATTGGTCAATATAAAAGTAAACAGAATTGGAGCTAAATTAAATAGCAAATTGGAAGACGAATTATTGACAGTTAGCCTAAGTGATGATAAGAATGATCCAATAGCAAATAGAACAGTATCAGTGGAAGTATCTGAAGGTCTCATATTGAATGGAACTACAAATGAATCTGGACAAGCTGAATTCGATTTAAGCAATATCGAGCCTGGAAAATATAATCTTGCAATAGTATTTGCAGGAGATGACTTATATGATGAGGCTTTGGATGACTTGAATTTCACAGTTGACAAGTATGACACATCACTTGTGGCTAAGGACACAGAAGGTAATGTTGGCTCCATTAACTTAACTGCTCTATTGACAAGTGATGGAAAAGCCCTTAAGGACAAAACAGTTCTTCTTAATATTGCTAATCAAACATTGAATGCCACATCTGATGAAAATGGTATTCTCATATTTGATTTATCTTCTTTAGATGCCGGAATTTACGATGCAAATATAGTATTTGAAGAAGACAACAGTTATAAGAACTGTTCCTTTGCTGTAAAAGTCACAATCAATAAGCTAAATGCAGAAATAAGCAGCAAGTTTGAAGATGATAAGTTGAATGTCACTTTAAAGTATGGCGACAGTCCTATTGAATCCAAGAATATTACCGTTACAATAACTAAGATTGATTCAAGCAGTGGAAATGGTTCTGATGGTTCAAATAACACTAATGATACCATTGCAGTAATAAATACAGTAACTGATAAAGATGGTGTTGCTATTATTGATTTAAGTGATTTAGAAGCATCTGATTATAATGCAGTAATTTCTGCTGCTGAAGATGATAGATTCAATTCAATAGAAGATAAGATTAATTTCACTATTGATGAAAAAGCTCCTCCAAAGGCTATCAGAACTGGAGAGGACTTGCAAAAACTTATTGATGAAGCAAGTGCTGGAGATATTATTGACTTAGGCGAATATGACTATGTGAATGTTTCAGATATAAACATCACTAAGGACATTAGCCTCATTGGAAACAACACTTCAATAGTTTCAGCAGGAGACGGAAATCCTATCTTCAATATAGCTGAAGGTTTGGATAATGTAAAAATCAGCGAAGTGGACTTTAAGGTAAATAATGGTGATGTGATTGTAAAGGCAAATGCTCAAAACGGAACAGATCCATTGTCAATTGATGTGCCAGCTATTGAAATCAGCAATAACACAGTTTCTGGAATTGATGATAATTTAGTTGGAGAATCTGTCACTGTCCTTGAATTGGATAGTGAAAGATCCATACTTGCTCCTAATAATGATATTGCAATTATAGGAAACACATTTGAAAGTGGAGTCAAGCCATTTGAGTTTAAGGTTGGAGAATTTGAAAACTCTTCAAGCGCTAATGTTCCTATAGGCGGAAACATTCCATCTAGACAAGCTACTGTAATTCACTATCATGACATGGTGACTTCTACAGTAAACACAGCTATTGAAGGAAGAGTTGGAAAATACTTCGAAGTAAACCTTACAGACGCTAACGGAAACCCATTAGCTAATAAGGAAGTCAAAATAGGTTTCAATGGAAAGGTCTACAACAAGACAACCAACGCAACTGGAGGAGTTAGATTACAAATCAATCTTGCGAAAAAAGGACTATACACCTTTGCTATTTCATTCTTAGGTGATGAGAAATACAACGCAAGCTTTGAAGTATCTAAGATCAATGTGACTGCTCAAAAGACTAAATTGACCACTTCCAATAAGTCTTATAAAGCTAGTGCTAAGACAAAAACTCTTACCGTCACACTTAAGTCTGCTGAATACAATAAGGCTCTTCCAAGCAAGAAGATAACCGTAACAGTAAATGGCAAATCCTACACAGCTACAACAAACAGCAAAGGAGTTGCAACTGTAAAGGTTAGCTTATCTGCTAAGAAAACCTATAGTTTCACTGCAAAATTCGCTGGTGATGATAGATACGCAGCAGCAAGCGTCAGTGGAAAAGTAACTATAAAATAATTGTTAGAGAGAATAGTTTTTTAACTATTCTTTTTATTCTTTTTTAGCTATTCTTTTTATTCTTTTTTAGCTATTCTTTTTATTCTTTTTTTTAAATATTTTTCTTTAGATTTTTTATTTTTTTAGATTAATTTATTTTTATTTTCTTTGATTTATTGTAAGATGATTATTTTTTTTAAATTATCAATGTTTCTCTTTTCACTTAAAATTTGATTTTTT
>CAMODR010000046.1 GCA_946611495.1 uncultured Methanobrevibacter sp.
AAATCATTTCTGTAAACGGTGGAAGAGTAAAAGTTGATTTTAACCATGAATTAGCTGGTAAAAACTTAGAATATGATGTAACTGTTGTAGAAGTTATTGAAGAAGATGAAGAAAAAATTAAAAGTATGATCGAGTTACATTACTCCTACCCTAACATGGATTTAGACAAGACTGAAATTAAAATCGACGGTGACACCGTATCCATTAAATTAGATGAAATTACTAGATTCGACCAAAAAACTTACATGGATGTAACTTTCGCAAGATTCAGAATTTCCAAAGACATTTGGGACAATATGGATTATGAAAAAGTCCAATTTGTAGATGAATTTGAGAAAGTTGTAGAAGAAGCTCCTGAAGAAGAAGTCGAAGCTGACGCAGAAGAATAATTCTATTCTTCTTATCTTTTTTCTTTTTTTTAACATTTTTTTAACTATTTTTTTAACTATTCTTTATTTATTTATTAATCTATTTTTTTAACATTTTTGTAACTATCTTTTATCTATTTTTTAACTATTTTTCATTATATTTTTCTTCTTTGGATCTTTTTTTTGTTTAGTTCTATTAAAATATTGATTTTTTTAAGAAAGATAATTTCTAAAGTTGAAAAATAATAAAAAATTAGTAAGATAATATCTGAATAATTTAAAAATAATAAAAAAGTAGTTAGATAATTTCTGAATAATTTAAAAATAATAAAAATAGTTTGGGATTTAAAAAAGGATTTAAAAATAAGTTAAAAAGAATAAAAAAAGTAAAAATAAAAAAATGATTAATTAAAGTGTTATTAAAAAAGAAAGAAAATTAAAAACAAAGAATAACTTTGTTTTTAAAGGAAATTCATTACATTAGATATATATTTAGAAGGATCTGAAGTTAATCCTAATAATGAGTCCATAAAACTAAAGTACTCTCCATTTAATCTGAATAAGTAAATTACATATAATAAAATCAATATGATTAAAAGGATAAGGATTATTGCTAAAATAATATCTAAAATTCCGATTCCATTATCTTCTTCATAGTCTTCATCAGGGAAAGCATGCATTTCTTGAATATTATCTAATTCATCATAATCGTAGTCTGGTCTTTTTTGTTTTCTGGATTTTTTAGACCTTCTGAATCTACGATTTTGTTTTGCTTCCTGTTCTTTAGCGTAATTTCTTTCAATTCTTCTCTTTAACTCCTCATAACTTTCAGCATCTTGGTTTCTGCCTCTGTTATGTGCAGGGACAATTAACTCATCTTCGAATTCATCTTCTCTAGGGTTGATGTAGTATTCGCCTTGATTTGAATAGTTCCTAGGACTTCTTCTGTAGTCTTCATCGTAGTATTCTTCTCTTTGAGGTCTTCTAGGTCTAGATTGTCTCCTTGGTGCTCTTGGAGCTTCATAAATTTCTTCTTCTACGACTTCATCTTCATCGTAATAAAGATCTTCCAAATACTTTTCATATTTAGCTTCAAGTTCATTGCTTGGAGTATTGTTTGGTCTTTCTTCGTAGTAATCTGCTTCCATTTCATCAGCAGCAACTTGTTGTGGAACATTTGCTTCTTTATGAACTGGTTCGATGATTTCTTCTTCTTCGATCTCTTTCTTTTTAAGAACTCTTTCTCTTTCCTTATACTCAGGTTCAGGTTCTGGAATTGGTTCTGGGTTTTCATAGTAACTGTCTTCCACACCATCCTCATCGTAGGTTTCTACATATTCAGTTTCATATTCCACATCAGCTTCAAAGTTTTCTGCAGGTTTTTCTGGAGCAGCTGGAACTACTTCTTCAATTTCTTCAGGTTTTAAAGGAGTAATTGTTTCAACAGGCTCATCAGTTACTTCTTTTGCTTTTAAAACAGGTTCTTCACTTGGTTCTGGAGCTGCTTGAGGAGCTTGTTGGCTTGCTTTTTCCATTATGCTTTTTGTTACAATGTCATTAACACAATCTTTACAGTAAACATTTCCTGCAATTTCCATACTACATTCTTGACAGACAGCTTTGCCACAAACTGAACAGTTTGTTACAGCTTCTCTATCTGGATGATTATAACATTCCATAATAACACTTCAACTTAATTTTTATTAGTTAATAAATATGATTTAATTAAACATCTTGTCTTTTTCCTTTTAAGATGTAAAATGTTCTTTAATTTTAAATTAGATAAATCAAGCAAATTTAATATAAAATTAATATAAAAATTTTATAAAATAGGCTTAATAAATTTAATAGTAATTTATATTTATCTTTTAAGTTATTATTAAATTTATCCTATTTTGAATATACTCGAATATTTTTATAGATATTGAACATTTTTCTATTAAATTTTAATTATTGTTCAGTGGTGAATATTTGACTTTTATAAATTTGAATATTTTATCATATATTTGGTATTTTATGGTTGATTAAAAAGAAATGCATTCATTTTTCATTTGTATTTTTAATAAGATCTTCTATTAAAATCTCAGAAGCTATTAGATCATCAGCAGTATTTAAGAAAGTTCCAAGATTATCGCTTTCTATTTCATATTCTATTTTTTCAGAATCTAATTTTGATTCCAAATATCCTTCATTATCTACTTCTAATGATTTAAATACAATTTCAGCACTTTTAGCATCTTTATATTTTAGTTCCATATTAGATTTTATTTTCATATTGGTCACGATTTGATTTTTTATTATTGTTTTATTGTATTATTCATTTATATTTTTATTGAATTTTATTGAATTTTATTGTAATTTTATTTTTAATATTATTCTTAACTGTATATTATTTTATTGTCATTATTTTGTTAATTATTTTTTTATTTTTTTATTTTCTTTTTTGGAATTTTTTATTAAAAAATTTTTAATTTTCATTATTTTTTATTAGAATTTTACCGAATAATGATAACATTTATTAATGTTTAAAAAAATAAATAATGTTATTCTATCTAACTTAATAAAAAAATAATAAATATTTTTATAAATCTTTATAAAACTAGTTATTTATTAAATATCATTTTTATATGGCTTTAAACATGATAATAAGAATATAATTATAGCTTATATTTTCTTAATATGGGGTCATGCTTTTTAAAGCTTTATTACAATGTTCTGATAGAACGTTTATTTATTTCAACTTTTTAAAGTTGATAAAAAAGAATTTCTGTGAAGAATCAAGATAGATTTAAGGATTAATCGCAGATTATTCAATTATATTTATATGGAGGACTTTTAATGGTTCGTGCTTATTCAAGAAGAGAATATATTAGAAAAATACCAAATAATAGAATTGTTCAATATGATATGGGTAACTTATCCGAAGATTTCCCTGTAAGATTATCTTTAGCTGTTAAAAAACCAGCTCAAATTAGACATAATGCTTTAGAAGCAGCTCGTATTGCTTCTAACAGATATATGCAAAGATCTGCTGGTAGATTAGGATACCACTTAAAATTAAGAGTATACCCTCACAATATCGTAAGAGAAAACCCTATGGCTACCGGAGCAGGTGCGGACAGGGTACAAAGCGGTATGAGAAATGCATTCGGTAAAGCAATTAGTGTAGAAGCTCTCGTAAAAACTAATCAAAAAGTAATGTCTATTGATGTAAACCCTAAAAACTTCGAAGATGCTAAAGTTGCTTTAAGAAGAGCAGGAATGAAATTACCTGTTTCTTGCAGAATCGTTGTAGAAAAAGGTGCTGAATTAATTAAATAGATTTTTAATTTCTGTTTATTTTTCTTTTTAGACTTAAATTTACAGATTTAAAGATTTATTCATTAAATTTTTAATTAATTCTTTTATTGTACTGAAATTCTGATATTCAAAATATCAGATTTTGAATTTTTATTTTTTTTAATTCTTAAAAAACTCAATTATTTTTATCTTTTTGGACTTTTGTTTTATATCCAAACATTATTATCTATTATTTTGATTTAAATCATTCATGCGGATTAAATCATAATCAAGATTATATATAAGATATGATTTTTAAGAGGGAAAAACTATGTATGTTATAAAGTTTGAAGACTTAGGTAAAGATGACATCGGTGTTGCTGGTGGAAAAGGTGCTAATTTAGGTGAATTAACTCAAGCAGGCATTCCTGTTCCTCCAGGATTTGTAGTAACCTCAGAAACTTATGATAAGTTTATGAGAGATACTGGAATTTTTAATAAGGTTATGGATATTTTAAAAGAAACAGATATCAACAATACTAAAGAACTCCAAGACGCTGCTGAAGAGATTAAGGGAATCATCATTGAAACTCCTATTCCTGATGATATTTCCACTTACATCACTGAAGCTTACAACCAATTATCTGAAAGAGTCGGTTTAGATGCAGCAGATGTAGCTATTCGTTCTTCCGCTACTGCTGAAGACTTACCGGAAGCTTCATTTGCAGGTCAACAAGACACTTTCTTACACGTTCAAGGCATTGAGCAAGTAATTGAATATGTAAGAAAATGTTGGGCTTCCTTATTTGAAGCAAGAGCTATTTTCTACCGTGAAGAAAATAACTTCGAACACTCTCAAGTATACATTGCAGTAGTAGTTCAACAAATGGTAGACTCTGACAAAGCAGGAGTAATGTTTACTGTAAACCCATCCACTGGTGAAAACATTGCTTTAATTGAAGGATCTTGGGGACTTGGTGAATCCGTTGTAAGCGGTACTGTAACTCCTGATAACTATGTTGTATCAAAAGAGAATAATGAGGTTTTAAATATCACTATCAGTGATAAGAAAACCATGTTCACTAACGATGAGGAAGGTACCTCTATTCAAGTTGAAGTTCCAGAAGATATGAGAAATGAAAGAGTTTTGTCTGATGAGGAATTAGAAAAATTAGTTGAAATGGCTAAAAGAGTTGAAGGTCATTACGGCAAACCTCAAGATACTGAATGGGCTTTCCATGATGGCAACTTATTCTTATTGCAATCCAGACCAATTACCACTCTTGGAGATTCTGAAGAAAAAGCAGATGAAGAAGATGATGTTGATTTAGAAGTATTGATTAAAGGTCTTGGTGCAAGTCCAGGTTTAGCTTCAGGTACTGTAAAAATTATCTTAGACCTTGATGAACTTGATAAGGTTCAAGAAGGAGACGTAATGGTAACCACTATGACCACTCCTGATATGGTTCCTGCTATGAAAAGAGCAAACGGTATTGTAACTGATGAAGGTGGAGTAACCTGTCACGCAGCTATTATCTCAAGAGAATTAGGTATTCCTTGTGTTGTAGGTACTGGAGACGCTACTTCCACATTAAAAGAAAATGATAAAGTTACTGCTGACGGTAAAAAAGGTTTAGTATACAAAGGAATCATAAAAGGCGCTGAAGATGAAACCGCAAGCGAAAGTGCAGTTCAAGTTTCTGCAGCTCCTTTAATCACTGTTACTGAAGTAAAAGCTAACGTAAGTATGGCTGAAGCAGCTCCTAAAGCAGCAGCAACTGGTGCAGATGGTGTAGGATTACTTAGAACTGAACATATGATGTTATCTACTGGTATTCATCCTAAGAAATTCATCCTTGATGGTGAAGAAGATAAACTTGTAGATGTAATTGCTGAAAGTGTTTTAAAAGTGGCTGACGAATTCTATCCTAAGCCAGTATGGTACAGAACTCTTGATGCTCCAACTGATGAATTCATCACTCTTGAAGGTGGAGAAAACGAACCTAGAGAACACAACCCTATGTTAGGTTGGAGAGGTATCAGAAGAGAGTTAGATGAACCTGAAATTCTCAAAGCTGAATTTAAAGCAATTAAAAAACTTCACGATAAAGGTTACAAGAATATTGGAATCATGATTCCATTATCACAACATCCATCAGAACTTAGAAGAGCTAAAGAATTATGTGCAGAAGTAGGTTTAGTTCCTCAAGTCGATGTTCAATTTGGTATGATGGTTGAAATTCCTGCAGCTGCTATTTTGATTGATGAGTACATTGCAGAAGGTATTGACTTTGTAAGTCTTGGAACCAATGACTTGACCCAATACACTCTTGCAGTAGACAGAAACAATGAATATGTAGCAAAACACTATCGCGAAGAACACCCTGCAGTAATGGCTTTAATTGAAAGAACAATTAAGCATTGTGCAGCAGCAGGTGTAACATGCAGTATTTGTGGTCAAGCAGGTAGTGTACCTCATATTGTTGAAAAACTAGTTAAATTCGGTATTACTAGTGTATCTTCAAATACTGATGCAGTTGAAGAAGTTAGAAAAACTGTTGCAAGAGCTGAAAAGAAAATTATGCTCGATGCAGCTAGAAAACAATTATAATTGTTTTTTCACAATTAATTGTTTTGATTTTCAAATTTAATTTGATTTAAGATCTTTCTTAAATCATTTTATTTATTTATTTTTTTATTTCTAAATTATTTCATTATTGCTTTTTTAATATTATTTACTATTTTTTCTGTATTCAAATGCTATTAAAAAAGTAATAGTAATTTAATTTATTAATTTAAATTGTTCTAATTTATTTGAATTTAATTATTTAATTAATTAATTTTTGTTTAATTTTTATTGATTTAATTATTCACAAGGTAATATTATGAATGAAAAGCCAGTGTCTCGAGAAGAGATTTTTAAAGAATTAGATGAATTTCAGTCTTTGGATTGCAAATATTCTGATGGCAGAATATTAGGTTCCATGTGTACTGAAGCACATCCAATTGCTAAAGAGGTTTTTAACAGATTTTTAGATTCTAATCTTGGAGACCCTGGTCTGTTTAAAGGAACTAAACTTATTGAAGATGAAGTGCTAAAAATGATGGGATCATTTTTATCTCTTGAAAATCCATTTGGCCATATTGTGACTGGAGGCACTGAAGCTAATATTATGGCGATTAGGGCTGCAAGGAATTTGGCAAGGGAAAAAGGCATTTCAAATGGTGAAATTATAGTTCCTCAGTCTGCTCATTTTTCCTTTAAGAAAGCTGTTGATATGCTTAATCTAAAGCTTGTCAATGCAGAGCTTGATGAGAATTATCGTATTGATCCTTCTTCTGTTGAGGATAATGTCAATGAAAATACTGTAGCTATTGTCGGTATTGCTGGAACCACTGAATTAGGCATGATCGATCCTATTGAAGAATTATCTGATATAGCCCTAGAAAATGATGTTCATTTACATGTTGATGCTGCCTTTGGAGGATTTTCAATTCCATTTTTAAAGGATAATCATGATTTTCCAAGATTTGACTTTTCCCTTCCAGGAGTCAAGTCAATTACTGTAGACCCTCATAAGATGGGACTTGCTCCGATTCCTTCAGGAGGAATCCTATTTAGGGATAACACTTTTCTTGATGCAATGTCTGTAGATTCTCCTTATCTTACTATAAAGCATCAGTCAACAATTGTTGGTACTCGTTTAGGCGCTTCTTCAGCTGCAACTTTTGCAGTGATGAAATATTTGGGAAAAGAGGGCTATAGGAAATTTGCTGAAGAGTCCTTGGTTAAGACTCACTTTTTAGCTAATGAATTGAAAGGTCTTGGCTATGATTTGGTTGTAGAGCCTAATTTGAATATTGTTGCTTTCAATCATCCTAATTTAAAAACTGATGACTTAGCGGTGATGCTTGAAGAGAGAAATTGGAAAGTTTCCTGTTCAGTTTGTCCTAAGGCGATTAGGGTTATTCTAATGAATCATATTAAAAAGGATAATCTTATTGAATTCATTAGTGATTTAAAAGAGATTTCTGAATCTATTTAG
>CAMODR010000047.1 GCA_946611495.1 uncultured Methanobrevibacter sp.
ATATTAGACAGCGGTAAAGGCTCTGGAAAAACATTTGATTGGAGCCTTTTAGATAAAAGCAGTGATTTTTTTAAAAATTCCATCTTTTTGGCTGGAGGTCTAAATAGTGAAAATTTGGATTTGGCCATTGAAGAATTCAATCCATTTGCAGTTGATTTAAGCAGTTCTATAGAAACCGATGGATTTAAAGATGAAGAAAAACTAAAAGAAATTATAAAGATTATGGAAAATTATAGGTGATTTTTAGACAATTTATATATAATTTATAAAATTTATATTAATTTAGATAATTTTTCTTAATTTATACCAATAAGTAATTTATATTAATTTAAATAATTTAAAAACATTTTTGATAATTAATAATTATTTTGGAGAGAAAATATGAGCAGAGGAAGATTTGGAGTTCATGGTGGGCAGTATATGTCTGAAACCTTAATGAACGAACTTCTTAATTTAGAGGAACAATATAATCATTTTAAAGAAGACCCTGAATTTATAGAGGAATTAAACACTCTTTTAAAGGAATATGCAGGCAGGCCTTCTCTATTATACTATGCAAAAAGGATGACAGAAGACCTTGGAGGAGCAAAAATCTACTTAAAGCGTGAGGATTTAAACCATACTGGCGCTCATAAGATCAATAATGTGCTTGGCCAATGCCTTCTTGCAAAGAAGATGGGCAAGACAAGAGTCATTGCAGAAACAGGGGCTGGTCAGCATGGTGTTGCAACTGCCACTGCTGCAGCATTGCTTGGCATGGAATGTGAAGTGTTTATGGGAGAAGAGGACACTAAACGTCAGGCATTGAATGTATTCAGAATGGAACTTCTTGGCGCTAAGGTTCATACAGTAACAACTGGTTCTAAGGTATTGAAAGATGCTGTAAATGATGCTTTTAGAGAATGGATTTCACGAGTTGATGACACTCATTATGTAATAGGCTCTACAATGGGTCCTCATCCATTTCCAACAATCGTAAGGGATTTTCAAGCAGTAATAAGTGAGGAAATGAAAGAACAGATACTTGAATTGGAAGGAAGGCTTCCTGATATGGTAATTGCCTGTGTAGGTGGCGGAAGCAATGCAATGGGTTCATTCTATAACTTTTTAGATGATGAGGAAGTCAAGCTTGTAGGAGTTGAAGCTGCAGGAAAGGGCATTGATACCGAATATCATGCAGCAACAATTGCAAAGGGAGAGCTTGGTATATTCCATGGTATGAAATCCTATTTCTGTCAAGGGAATTATGGTCAGATTGCTCCAGTATACTCAATATCTGCAGGGCTTGATTATCCTGGAATCGGTCCCGAACATGCTTACTTACATGATATTGGAAGGGCAGAATATGTAAGTGCAACTGATGATGAGGCAGTTGAGGCATTTGAATATCTCTCAAGAATGGAAGGAATCATTCCTGCAATCGAATCTTCCCATGCTATCGCTCATGCAATGAGGGTTGCACCAGAGATGAATAAGGACGATATAATTATAATTACTGTATCCGGTCGTGGAGACAAGGATGTAGCAGCTATTGCCCGATATAAGGGAGTTGAATTATACGAATGATTGTGGGGGAATTTTATGAGTGATAATAAAGAAATAAAAATAGCAAACGCTTTTAATAATGGAAAGGCTTTCATTGGATTTTTAACTGCTGGAGACCCTACAATAGAAAAAACTGTAGAATATGTCTTGGCTATGGAAGAGGCTGGATGTGACCTTGTGGAGATAGGCATACCATTTTCAGATCCTGTAGCAGAAGGTCCTGTTATTCAGGAAGCAAATATAAGGGCTCTTAAGAACAATACAAACACTGATGATGTATTTGAGGCAATCAGACAAATCAGACAAAAGTCTAATGTCCCTCTTGTCTTCTTGACTTATATCAATCCTGTTTTCTATTATGGCTATGAAAAGTTCTTCAAAAGATGCAAGGAACTAAATGTATGCGGAATAATTTCACCAGACCTTCCATATGATGAAAAGGACGAGATATTGGATGTTGCTAGTGAGAATGATGTTGATGTAATCAGCTTGATTGCACCTACTTCAAAAGAAAGAATACAGATGATTGCAAGTGAAGCCACTGGATTTATTTATGTTGTTTCTTCATTAGGAGTCACTGGAATGAGAAGTGAGATCAGGACTGATTTAGAGTCAATCCTTTCCGATATAAAAGAAGTCACTGATGTTCCAGCTGCAGTTGGTTTCGGTATCAACACTCCAGAACAAGCCAAAAATATTGCAAAAGTGGCTGATGGTGTTATTGTAGGAAGCGCTATTGTTAATATTATTGGAGAATATGGAGATAATGCAAGAGAGCCTCTTGTAAATTATGTTCGTTCCATGAAGGATGCTATTTCCTAGTAGTATTCTTTAATATTTTTGTAAGTATTTTTTGTTCTTTTTTTTATTTTTTCAGATTATCTTTTTTTATTTTTTCAAATGTTTTTTTTCTGTTTTTATTTTTTGTACTTTTTTTTATTTTTTCAAATGTTTTTTTCCTGTTTTTTTGTTCTTTTTTTTATTTTGCGTTTTTTGTTTTTTTCATTTTTATTTTTTCTTCTTTTTATAATTCCTAATCAATAATTATTTAATGATGGTATTTTTTTGCACTTAACTTCAATAGTTAACTATTTTATCTTTCAGTGATAAATGTTAATTATATTTGGTGATACTATGGATATTGTAGCAATAATGGGATCTCCAAGAAAGCATGGAAATACTGATATGCTCCTGGATGAAATGATTAAAGGCGCTGAAGAGAAGGGACATACCGTTAAAAAGTATTATATAAGTGATTTAGAGGTTCATCCTTGCCGTGCCTGCGGAGTCTGCATGCAAGGTAGGGACTGTGTATTTGATGATGATGGATTGAAGGTAAGTCATGAGATAGCAAAGGCAGATGGGCTTATCATTTCAAGTCCTATTTATTTTGGCCAAATGACTGGTGCATTAAAGGTTCTCATTGATAGGTTTTATGGAATTACTCACAATCCTTTAATACCTCTTTCAGGCAAGGTTGTGCTTATTTTAACTCATTTAGGCCCTGAACATTATTATGACTCATATATAGACTTGTTTAAGATTCAGCCTTTCCAGATGAATATGAGATATGAAGTGATGGATGTTTTGGATGTAGGCAGTTTAGGTGATGTAAGGGCTCAGCCAAACAAGCTAAAAGAGGCTTATGAAATTGGAAAAAGATTTTAATTCCTTATGAACTGCTATTTTTGATTCTTTATTCTTTTTCTATTTTTTTTGGATTGGTTTTGGTTCTTTATTCTTTTTTCTATTTTATTTTATTTTATTTTATTTTATTTTTTTGATAGGTTATGATTTATTTTATAAGGCATTTGCTCTCTTTTTTCCAATAGCAATTATTACATGTTTTGCACTCTGATTCTCCATATCCATTCTCTTTCCATTTGCTTAAAAAGCCAGGGTTTCTAACAAAAGGCCTTTGCATAGAAATAAAATTGACATTTGTACTATTTATCAATTTATTAATGCTGTCCATGTTGGAGAATCCTCCTCCTAAAACGACAGGGATTGAAACTTCCTCAGCTACCTTATCTGCAAAGTCAACAAGCATATTTTCATTTGATAAGCTCTTTCTAAAGTACTGTGGAGATAGAAATTTAGTAATCTGAAGGCTATCTGCACTATTTTCAGCAAGTATCCTGCAGATTTCTAGAGAATCGTCAAAATCTTTATATAGATTTACACGACAGTGGATATGCAAGCCTGTAATTTTTTTAATTAATTTAATTATTTCAATATTCATTCTTACGCGATTATATGTGTTTCCACCATATTCATCTTCTCTTTGATTTTCAAAAGGATCCATAACTCTTGATGGGAAGTAGTTATTTCCAAAATTCAATTGAATTCCATCAAATCCAGAGAATGCTATTTTTTTAGCTCCCATTACATAATCTGCTTGGATTTTCCGAATGTCTTCTATTGTCAAGTCATTGACTTCCATCATTTGCTTTCCATTGACATTGCAGTTTATAAAGCCAAGCTGTGCAAATATAGGAACTTCATATTCATGAACCATTTCTGTCAATGATTTAAATTCCTTTATGAAATATGGTGAATTAATGTAGTAGGAATAATCGCTAAATCTGTCATGAGTGTATAATGAGATCAGCTCACTGATTATCAATCCTACATTATTCTTTGCTAAGGATTCATATCTTTCGAAAATCTTAGGAGATAAACTTTTTTGAGGTCCGTTTTCTGATTCCCATAATCCTGACCTTATGATGCAACTTTTAATATTAAATTTGCCGAATTGGTAGTTATCAAATATTTCTTTCATATTCTTATTTATTATATGATTGTATAAAAAGCAATTAGTAATTTAAGAATTACTAAGAATTAGATTCATCTGGTTTTAAATTGTTAGATTTTTATTTTTCTGGAATTTAAAATCTTATAATTTGATTTAAAAAAAATTCTTATATTGTGAATCTTAAAGTGTCTAAAGGCTTTAGAATCTCTGTTTTAGTATTTGGGGCTTCATTTTTAACAAGTTTTCGAAATTTGTCAGGGTCTTGTCTAATTGAAGGAAAACTATTGTAATGCATAGGAATCACTATCTTTGGATTAATCCATTTTGTAGCTATTGCAGCTTCTTCAGGGTCCATTGTAAATATATTCCCAATAGGTAATAATGCAATATCTGGCTTGTATATGTCTCCAATGACGAATTTTAAATCAGAGAATAGTCCAGTATCTCCTGCATGAAATATTTTTGCATCATTTTTAAAATTTATTAGAAAGCTTCCAGGATTTCCTCCATAAGGGGTGCTTCTATCAAAATCAAAGGATGATGAATGTAATGCATTTAACATTCTTATTTCTAATCCTTCAAAATCAATCTTTGCTCCATAGTTTAATCCTATTGCGGTAATTCCATATCTTTGGAAATATCTTGAGATTTCATAATTTGTTATAACATATGAATTAGATTTTCTGGCAATCTCTATGGTGTCGCCTAAATGGTCTGAATGTGCATGGCTTACACAAATTATGTCGGGGTTTAACTCATCGCTTGATAGTGGACAGCTCGGATTTTCCTTAATGAATGGGTCTATAAGGACATTTATTTTATTTTTTCCTATAATTTCAAATGCGGAATGGCCGAAGTATCTTATTTTCATTTAATCACCACTTACTATTCTATAATGGATTTAAGGGCAGTCCTAAATTCTGCATACTCTCTCTTTATAATTTGGATTTGGTGGCAGTCCTAAATTCTGCATACTCCGTCTTCACAATTTGCAGCGTCTTTATCTGCATCTACTTCAGATTCGCTTTTTACTTGCTTTAAGACAGTTTTAAAATCTTCATAAGATAATGCACCAGGAATTGCATATTTATCATCAAATATATAGTATGGCACTGCATGGATTCCATAAGCTAATGCAAGGTTTTCATCTTTTTCCACATCGGTGTTAAAAAGATTTGTATCTAAGACTTTCAGGCATTCTTCTTTTTCAAGTCCAGATTCTTCTGCTAATTGAATCAAAACATTTTTATCTGCTAATTTTAGGTTTTTTGTAAAATACGCATCGAACATTAATTTATTTAATTTTTTTGCTATCTCATTATCCTTTGTTTTAGCAAATTTCATTAATCTATGTGCATCTCGTGTATTTGTATACAATGTTGTTGCATATTTGAAGTCGATGCCCTCGTCTATTCCTAATTTTGAAATGTTGTTTACTTCTTTTTCAGCATTTTCTAAGCTTAATCCATATTTTAATGCAAATCTTTCTACAGTTGTTGATTCAACATCTTTAGGAGCATTTTGATCTAATTCAAAAGCAAATGTTTCCAAATCTATTTCTTTTTCAAGGTTTAAATCAGCTATAGCCTTTTCTAATCTTGTGTTTCCTATATAGCAGTATGGGCATGCATAATCGCTCCAATATTTTATTTTCATAATTCATTCTCCTTTACTTAATTAATTATTTAAATGATTATTTGCAATAAATAATTAATAAATGGTTTAGTAATTATGCAATTACCATGAAAAAATTCACGTTATTTTTTTCATTTATTTATTTAATTTTATTTTTAATATGGGTTGATATTATGATAGATAATAATGTTTGTCCAATAGGCTCTACCTTGGATGTTTTCAATAGAAAATGGATTTTTTGTATTTTATCAAATATTTTTAGAGGCATGAAGCATTTTTCAGAGTTTAAGGAAGTAAATCCCACTATAAGTAATCATATATTGTCTGAAACATTAAAATATATGGAAGAGATTGATTTAATCAATAAGACAGTCATTGAAGAGCATCCAAGAAAAAGAACAGAATATTCATTAACTGAAAAAGGCTTAAAGACAAATAAAATATTATATGAAATCACTTCCTTCTATTTCAATGAATTGAATTTTGTTGAATATGATGATGAAAGAGTAGAAAAAGTTTTAAAAGAATATAAAGAAGCATTTAACATATAATTTTTCTTTATTTTTTTATTTTTTATATTCATCTCCCTTTTATGGGGATTTGTTTTGATCTATTTTTTATATTCATCTCCCTTTTATGGGGATTTGTTTTGATCTATTTTTTAAAGTAATTCTTAGGTTACTATTGGCTTTTTATATAATTTTCATTAAATTATTATTCATGAAAGACATATTTGATAAATGCAAATTTGCTGATTTGGAACTTAATAGCCGCATTATTAGAACTGGGCTATGGCAATCACAGGACATTGAAGAAGTTTATGAAAAATATGAAAACATTGCTAAAAGCGGTGTTGGCTTGATGATTACAGAACTCATTTCAATTTATCCTAAGGATAAATTTTCAGAGTATTCATTTAAAATAAACAATCCCCATTTCATGATTGAAGCTAAAAGACTTGCAGAAATCTGTCATGAATATAATGTTCCAATATTAGGCCAGCTTGAGTTTATAAAATTCAATAGGGGCATCGACTTGGATATTGGAATTAATGACTTGACTATTGAAGATATAAGAAAAATTCAGTCAGATATTATTCTTGCTTGCCAAAAATTGAAAATGGTGGGCTTTGATGGTGTTCAACTTGCTTTAGGCAATAATTTTTACTTGTCTAAATTTATAAATCCTTATTTTAATCAAAGAAACGATGATTATGGTGGAAATACATTCAATAGGATGCGAATTGTGTTAGAGCTTATTAAGGTTTTAAAGGATAATTTAGGATTTCACATTAGCTGTCGTGTGAATGCTAATGATGGTCGTAAAGGTGGAATCGATAATGATGAAAGCATTGAAATGTGTAAACTGCTTGAAAAAGTAGGGGCAGACAGCATTCAAGTAACAAAGCCTTTGTCTCCGTTATACTTTACTAAAAAAGTTTCTGATGAGGCGGAACTATTGGGCTTTGTTGAGAGATTAATGAATGAAGTGGAAATTCCAGTTATTCTTGGGGGAGGATTTAATGAAATGGATCATATGAATGAGCTATTGAATGATTCTTCTGTGGAGTTTTTATCTATGTATCGTCCCTTTGTTGCTGAAGATGGCTTTCTAGAAAAATGGAAAAAAGAAGGTAGTGGTGTATCTAGGTGCAAAATGTGTAATAATTGTTATAGGACAAAAACTAGCACATGTTATCATTTTTAGCTAGTTTTATCCTTTTTATTTTATTTTT
>CAMODR010000048.1 GCA_946611495.1 uncultured Methanobrevibacter sp.
ATTAAAAATTAATAATTGAATAATTTATAAGAAAGATAAAAAACACCAAGGGAGATCTACTATGGAAGAGAAAATGAGAGATAATTCCAAATTAGAGAAACTAATGAAAATTGATTCTGATTTGCCAAGCCCAGAGCAGGAAAGAGAACTTATAGAAGAGTTAAAACAGTCACAACTTATCTTGCCAGTGATAATTAAGCAAAATCCTTTTGGAAATATTGAAGACCTTAAAGTGGGAGAAGTTTATAGCACTGATGAAGAAATGGGATTTGACATAAATTTCTTAACAGATGAAAATGGAAACAAGGCAATTCCTCTTTTTACAAGCAGTGAAATAATGAGTGAAGTGAATCTTCAAAGCTCAAGTATTGTAATGTATGCAGCAGACATAGCAAATATGCTAAAGGAAGCTGATGAGAAATATAATTTTGTCATTATCAACCCATTAACTGAATTGCGCATTGACTTGCCAATTCCTGCATTCATCAATCTTTTTGAAGAGAATTATGATGCTAAAGAATTAGAAGAAGCATTAAATGAAATCTTAGGACTTATTGCAAAGCATTCCATAGAATTGGAAGAGAACATTGCACTATTTGTCAGAAGCGACTACAATTTCATGAAGGAATCATCCCTTGATGGAATATTCACTGCAAGGATGCCACTCAATGCAAGCACTGAAGAGGACTTCAATGCAGACTTGCCGTTTTTAAACATTATCTTAATGGATGTAGGCAAAAAGATGCTTTATCTTGGCGACATGGTTGAAGAAGATCAATATGATTCCATAATAGCTCCTGGAACTGAATTTGAATTGTTTGATGAATTAGATGAAAACACTACAGTATGGAAATGTGGTAAACAGCCATTCTACGAAGAATAATGGACTTGAAAACTAAAAATAACTAAAAATTTATAAATAAAAGAAATAGATGAAAAAAAGTAAAATAACTAAAACATGCTATAAATAAAAAAAGTAAATAAATATAGTATCTTTAAAATAATAGTTAAAAAAAATAAAGGGTTTAAAGAACTAATCCTATTTTAAAAAAAAAACATATGTAAAGGGGGTGATATGTAATTGATAAAGGTTTAATATAATATTTAGGATTAGTTCTATTATATACTATCAAATTTCATAGTATAAAAACTTTTCGTATAAAATAGAAAAATTTTTACAAAAATTTGTTTTTTTCCCAAATATTAAAGCTTAAAAAAAGGATTATTCTTCTCTAGCAGAATACTCAGGAGACCTATGAAAAACACATTCATAATTTATCTCCCCATCAATGGAAGCATTCCTGAATGGGACGTCCTTAGAGATATGATAATTAAGCTTTGTTGCACTAAAATCTGCAAACTTATCCAAAGCATCCTTAATTACAAAATACTCCTTTTTTGAAAACTTATGATCTGGAATCCTAATGATATAATACTTTTTAAGCTTATTGTCAAAATAGGCTTCCTTTCTAAGATAAATCACATCAGACTGAATCAGGCTTATTAAAGTGTCATCAAAATGGTTTGGCCTTATGCCATTCATTGTTTTTAAATAAGTCTCACCAGTTAATGACTCACCATATAACTCATAATAATTAAAATCAATAAAGTATAATAGATTTGCTAAAACAGTCTTGCCTACATTCTTTTTATCTGCAGTCTTAGCAATAAGATAAGTTAAAACATCTATATATTTATCCCTTTTAAATCTCATATGATTACCTTAAATAAAGTCTTGGTTTAAAAAAAAGAAATTGACTAAACTCTGTTCTAATAAATGAAAAACAATTAAAAAAGTGAAAGGTTACTCTAAAAGTATATTGCGCAATTAAATAGAGTAACCTTTAAGGACTAATCTATTTTTTCAAAACTATTTTTATAATATGTAAAGGGGGTGATAAGTTAAAAAAAGGTTTTTGCATAGATTTAGTCCTTAAATATAATTATGTTAGATTCTATTAAAAAGTTTTTCTAAATAAATTGACCGCCATCTAATTAATTTTCTTTAATTTTATAAAACTATTTTAGATAAAATAAACAGAATATTCTATTGATTAGTGAAAAATTACTAAATACTATGAGATGATCAGATGACAGTATTAGACAATAAAAAGCTAAAGAAATTATTAAAATCAAAATCAAGAGTTAAAATAGAGAATAATCCAGACATATTCTATAAGGAGTTTTTAAAATCAACCCTTTTTGTTCCAGTCATTGCAATTAATGAGGATGAGGACCTTAGCGATGGAGACACCCTTGACTTGCAGATAGGTTTCTTTGATGAGGAAAATGGAGATAGAAACATATATCTCTTTACAGACACTAATGAAATAGAAAGGGCAGCATATCAAATTAAGTCAATAGCAGTTGAAATGAAAGAGCTATCAATCATCTTATCCCAATTTGATGTTGAATTCAATTATATCGTTATCAACCCATACAGTGTTGATTCATATAAAATAGAATTTAATGAGTTTATTCAGAGAGTAAACCAATAATAAAAAAAGATTTCATGAGTTTATTTCATAAACCAAATAAAAAGAATAAATATCTAAAAAATATGTGATAAAATGACTTTGCTTTCTAATTTTAGGCTTAAAGACTTGATGAAAAAAGAAACTGAAATGAATAAAGAGGAATATGATAACTTTCTAAATGAATTCAGAAGATCAGAACTATTCATTCCCCTTCAATTGGATTTGGATTCAATCGACTTAAATGAAATGGAATTGAATGAAGTTAATGAAATAAATCAAGAAATAGAATTCAGACTTAAGTCTTACATAAATAAAGATGGGAAGCGTACAATTCCCCTATTTACAGATGAAGAAGACATTAGAAACATAAAACTAAATACAACTGTCGGATCAATATTCATGAGAGACCTATATAAAACAATAAGCCCCATAAAGGACAACTTTGATCAGATTGTCATTAATCCCAAAAGTGAAAATTCATTTAAAATATCTATAGATGAATTCTTAGGATTATTTGATGAGGAAAAAGAGTTTGAAGACCTTATGAAAGAAATAGAAAATGATGAAGAATTCCAAGAAATGCTAAAAAGAGAATAATTGAAAAATAATTCTATTAAATGTAATTTCATAAGAGAAATTGAAAAATAAATTAAAAATGATAATTGAAATGGATTAAAAATTATTAAAAAATGAATTAGAAAATGAGTAAAAAATTAATTAAAAACAATAATCAATAAATGATTAATTAAAATGAATATATGATTGATTAAAATAACACTTATCTACAAAAAGACTCTTTTGCCGGAGGAGTTAATTCATTATTTTCAATCATATTTCTTATCTCTTCTTTTGTAAACCAACCATACATATCATGTTCCTCACTAATGACAATTTCATCAGAATTGGCAGAAACTTTCATGATGATTTGAATTGACTTAACCTTCTCTCCAGTCTTGCAGGCAGTATAATCCTTTTGAATTGCATTGTATAAGGAATCTATATTTATATCCAATCCTGTTTCTTCCTTATACTCTCTCTTTAAAGCTTCATCGAAGAATTCGCACTTTTTAACCTTTCCACCTGGAATTTCCCATTTGCCTGCATCATGAGCTGAATTTGACCTGAGCTTAAGAAGCAAGATCTTATTATCATATTCGCATATGCCTCTGACTGTTAATCCCCACATATCATTCATTTTATCACTTGACTTTTTTCATTGAAAAGTTTTTAAAAAATATAATTAATTATAATTAAGACTTTTTAACATATAAAAAGTTTTTAAAAATAGTTAAACTAAGCCATTAAAGCTTAATAAGAAAAATAAGACTATAAACAAAGCAACTATAAAAATTAAAAATAAGATTCCTTCCCTTGAAAAGGGACTCACCGGTGCACAAGTACCATTTGAACAATCCTCATCGATTTGACAATTTTCATCCTTAGACACTTAAATCACCTAAATAGAATAACTAAATCTTAAAATATACTAAAAAAAGCGTTTAAAAAAAATAGAAAAAAGAAAAAAAGTAAAAAGCGCTATTAATGAATCATTAATAGCTATCAAAAGTTTAATTGAATTTTACAAACTTATTTGAAGTTGGTTGCTCTTTCTTCGAAGTAAGCTTGTGGATGTTTACAAACTGGGCAAATGAAAGGAGCTTCTGGTCCTTTTACAATGTGACCACAGTTAATACATTTCCATTCAATTTCTTCTTCTTTTTTGAATACAGCTTCGCCTTCTACGTTAGCGAGTAAAGCTCTGTATCTTTCTTCATGTTCTTTTTCGATGTTACCAACCATGGTGAATAAGCCTGCAATTTCAGGGAAGCCTTCTTCATCAGCGACTTCAGCGAATTCTTTGTACATTTCAGTCCATTCTTCGTTTTCACCATCTGCTGCTGCGTTAAGGTTAGCTATAGTGTCTGGAACTTCTCCATCGTGTAAGAGTTTGAACCAAATTTTAGCGTGTTCTTTTTCGTTTTTGGAAGTTTCCATAAAGATGTCGTGGATTTGTACGAATCCTTCTTTTTTAGCTTTACTTGCAAAGTATTGATATTTAGTATGAGCTTGAGACTCACCTGCAAATGCAAATTGTAAGTTTGCTTCGGTTTTAGTACCTTTTAAATCTGCCATATTAATCACCTAAAATTATATTTTCTTAAATAAATTAAGAATGAAAATAGTAGTTTTTACTACCTAAAACTATTTTATTTTTAACCATTAATAAATATTTCTAATATTAGGAATATAAAAAAATTATTTAGGATAGCCTAAAATAAAAAAATAAATATAAATCTTTATTTTAGCAAAATAAGTTTAGATAGGCTTTAAAAAAATATTAGTTAAATGAAATAGTTTTTAAGTTAATTTTAAAAAATGTTCAAAAACAGTACAATATATATTTTAAAGATATATGAAAAATTTATAATCAAAGCTTCAAAAGCAACTAATCAACCCTAATTATTTCATCTGTAGTCACGATCAGATTTACCTTTTGGTCATGGCTTTCAGTTGGAACATGATCCACTAACTGAAACGGATGGATTGTTGTTGCAATAGCTGTATCATTATTGATTATATTTCTTTTTAAAAGGTCTTCTATTTCCCTATCTGCAAAGCCTTTTCCCTTTCCTATCCTATGGCCTTCCCTATCCACTCCAACAGAGCCTTCTACAACAAGATCCACTTTCATATTGGATATATCAATTTTGCTATTGTGGATAAATGCTCCTTCTTTAGTGGCAGCTTCTTTCTTATTAGTTATTTTAGAAGCTTCTAAGAAAAGATAGCCGTGTGTTAGGTTAGGGCTAGCCATAATAAGGTTCTTGTTTTCCTTTAGAGCCAAATATCTTACTGGAATTTGAGCAGAATCAGGACTTGAGAATATTGTTTTTGCCCTTTTCCACTCATCGCTTTTGGAAAGTAATTCTGCTGCAATATCTGAGCCCTTAAAGTCTGGAATCTTGCCATAGTCTCCTTTAGGACGTCTTGAAAATCCATTATTAAAAAGAGCATCATAGATTTCCTTTCTTATTCTTTCCTTTTCTTCCTTTAAAGTCATGATATCACAGTATTTAGAATAAATAAAAATAATTAAAATAAAATAAAATAAAAAAATAATTCATATTGACATTATTAAAAAAAGAACCATAATATACTTTATTTTTAAAATGAATTATTCAAATTTAAGAGTTTTATACATGAAAAGGAATCCTTCCTCATCAGGATTCTCTTGGCCAAATCCAAAGAAGTTCAATACATAAGCATCCCTATTATTGATTGTGGCAAGGGAATGGGTCTTTAATTGAGGATCATGACTTTCATCCTTTGCAATTAGCTCATGAGTTTCCTTATTTCCTAAGATTGTCAATCCAGATTGTTCTATCTTTAGTGTGTCTTCCCTTGGAATGTCTTCGATTGCACTTTTAAGATACTCTAATGACAAGCCCTCTTCTTCATATTTAAAGAGCATGACACGGCTGTATCCGCTATCAGCATTAAGAATAGCTATGCATCCTTCAATCTCATCATCCACAAGTTTCCAATTTTTCGGATACTTGAAGCTTAATTCATTGTTTTTAAATAGCTTTGACATATGAAACTCCTTATCGACCCTTAAAAATTAATTATATGTTAAATATCAAAAATAAATTCTAATTTGAGAACTCAACAGAATCCATGATTGCTAAATAGTCGTTATAAGCATATGGGAATTCCTTAAAGTGCATTAATTCAAAAACAAACATATCTCCATCATTGAGTAATGCAGATGTATTATTCTCTAAGGTTTTTCCGCCTTCTTCAGCAGTACATATTATATTATATACAGCCATTCCATTAAGATTTAAAATTCTTGATTCGACTATAGTCCATCCTTGAGCTTCAAAAGATTCCTTAAATGCCTCTTCAAGCTGTGCCACAGCAGTGACTTCACCTGCTTTGTTTTTATAAACTGTTATAGTGGATGGATTACCCTCTACAACTTTTACTAATGCTTTTATACAATTAGGACTAACCATTTCTTTTCTTTGTTCTCTCCAATTGCTTAAATATTTAAATTTAATTCCTTCTTCGTCAAATACCACTTCGTCCATATTTTCACCTTAAAACAATATAATTATTAAAAATCAAAATAATAAAAAATAAAATAAAATAAATTAACTTATTTTTTCATCGAAAATTATCTATTTTTCAATAGTTTTAAATGGATTAATTAAAAAAAGTTTAAAAAATAAACTGGAAAATCAAGCTAAACTCTAAAATTATCTAAAATGATGCTTTTTAAACTTTATTCCTCTGTATAATCCAGGAAGTATTCATCTGGAATAACTTCTTCAAGCTGCTTATAAGCATTGCTTGAAATGGATTCCTTACTTATTTCAGGTTCTCTTACTATTGTAAGTCCTCTTATTCTTCTGATAATGCCTGTTTGAGAAAGTTCCTTATTGATTTCATGAATTGTGGCTGTAACAGTCTTGTTTACAGCTTCATCTAAAATGTTCTTATTTGTCTTTAAGAGAATTTCTAAGACTTCCCTGTATTTGGATTCTCTTTCCCTAAGTCTTGAAAGCTCTCCTGCATCAAAACTCATTTTGGTCTTTAAGACATTCATGTCCTGCAATAGCTCGATTCTTTCCTCATCAGATTCCTTCAAATCCCTATTCAATTGCTTGATTTCAGAATTCAAATCTGCATTGATTTCAGTTACCCTTTTTATTTCTTCAATAAGGGATCCTGATTCAGAATCTGTTAAAACGGTTTTGTTTATATAATTCTCCTTTTCTATTTTAGACAATTCAGTAGTCAATTCCAAATTGATCTTTTCTAGTTCTTCAACTTTGGAAAAGAGGATTTTCTCTTTAGATTTTGCTTCCTTTAAGTCATATTCCAATTTAATGACTGCTTCATCGTCAGGAACTACTTCTAAAGTAGACACTTCAATCTCAGAAGAGGATTTCAAATCGTCATATTCATCAGGAGTCAAGATTATGAAATTACCCTCTTGAAGATTATGCTTATTTACATCTTCCTTTCCTATAGTGAGAGTTATATTACCTCTAGCCTTGTTTATTTTTCCAGCCTTGATAATCATAATTAATAATTTATTTTATAGATTTATAAAGATTATTACTTAATAAGACAAATAATTAGTAATTTATTAAAAAAGTTTAGAAAAAA
>CAMODR010000049.1 GCA_946611495.1 uncultured Methanobrevibacter sp.
CCTCCAAGCAATCCTTCCACATCAACATTTGTAAATAATATGCTTCCTGCACCAAGATCTTGGAATTCTTTGCTTATTTCAGTTGCAGACTTGTCTATCTTTTCCTGCCAACCTTTTATGACAACCTTATTGTCTTTGCTGTCAAGGGAGATCATCACCCTTTCACTGCCATATTCATCAGATAGTTTAGTTATTGTTTCTGGGTTCTTGATTCCCATGGTTCCAATAATCAATCTATCAATATCAAGGTTTAGCAATTCTTCTGCATATTCAATGCTTCTTATGCCTCCGCCAAGTTGAATGGGAACGCTTACTTCATCAAGTACCTTTTTAATGGTTTCTATGTTTGTTGTGCTTTCAAGTGCACCGTCAAGGTCAATAACATGAACCACTTCAGCACCTAAATCTTCCCATTTTCCAGCAACCTTTTCAGGATTTTCTATAATTACCTGTTCGGTTCCTGGTTCTCCTTGCACTAACTGTACGCATTTTCCATTCTTAATGTCTACAGCAGGCATAATTAGCATTTTATTATCTTGAAATGACATTTTGATTCCTTTTTAAATCTTTGAATTTATAATTTGTATTTTAACAATTATAATATTATAATATATTCACTTTATACTATTAATTTATTTCTTATTTTATACTTTTTTCATAAAAGTTTAGTTCTTCTTTTTCAATAATGCCATTAAGTTTTGTCTGATTTTAGCAAAACATTTATATATGATGTAAAATAATTATTACATATGTAATATATTTTTTACAAAAGTAAATAATTTTTAACAAAAGTAAAAAATTAATTACATATTTTTCTAATTTCCTCCTTTGATTATTTTGTGCACATAATATTCAAATAAATTAAGAAAAAAAGGATTATTTTCAATTTTAGAAAAGTTGAAAAATTTTTATCATTGTTATTCTAGTATTATTTTATTATTATTTTATTATCAAAGGTGATATAGTGACTGATTATGTTATTGAAACAACTAACTTATCCAAAAGGTATTCAAAAAACTTAGTTGTGAATTCTATAGATATGCATGTGGAAAAGGGAAAGATCTATGGTCTTTTAGGTAAAAATGGGGCAGGAAAAACCACTACAATGTGTATGCTTTTAAACCTTGTGTATCCAAGTGGAGGGGAGATTCTTCTCTTTGGAAAAGATCCTAAAAGATATTCAAATGAAGTTTATTCTAACATAGGTTCAATTATAGAGACTCCTGGATTCTATGAGAACCTGACTGCTTATGAAAATTTAGAGATAATTGCTCGGCTTCGAGGAAACTATAATCCTCTAAATGTTAAGATGGTTTTGGAGATGGTTAATTTGGACCATGAAAAGACCAAGCAATTCAAGGATTTTTCATTAGGAATGAAACAGCGCTTAGGAATAGCAGCTGCTATTATGCATAATCCTGATTTGTTAATTCTTGATGAACCTATCAATGGTCTTGATCCATTTGGAATTAAGGAAATCAGAGATTTGCTTAAAAAGCTCTCCTGTGAATATGGTGTGACAATCCTGATTTCAAGCCATATCCTCAGTGAAATAGAAAACATTGCTGATGTAATAGGTTTCATGGACAATGGTGTCTTAATAGATGAGATAAGTCGGGAAGAGCTTCACAATAGATTAAATAAATTCGTTGAATTTGAAGTTTCAGACATTGATTTGGCAATTGAACTTATGAATAAAACAGGAATGGAGGAAAATGTAGATTACTGCTTTAGAAGGAATTTATGCGAATATATTGATGATTTGGATTCTAATAAGAACAGTGAAAAAATGGTGATTGGCGGAACCATTCATTTGCTTTCCAATTTGGATTTAAGGGATGAGTTCAATTGCTTGTTTGTAAGTTCTGGAATCAAAGTCCGAAAAGTGAATTTGTGTGAAGAGAATTTGGAAGAGTTCTTTACAAGAATAATTTCCAATACTTAAAAAAATTTTATCTTTATTATACTTTAATTTATTATTTTTATATGGGTGATTAGATGCTAACTTTTATAAAAATGGAATTTCTAAAGCTAAAAAGATCCAAGATATTCTTATTGAGTATACTTATGGCAGCATTACCTTCAGTTTTAATGTTTATTGCAACATTTGCATTTGATGAAACACAAAGTTTTGATGCATTATTCTCTACTGTGAATATGTATATGTCTGCATTGTTTGCAATTCTTTTATTCTCAATAATCATTTCCTACCTTTTTGGAAGGGAATACAATGAACATACCTTAAAGACAATGCTGACCATTCCAATATCAAGGGGAAAATTCTTGGTTTCAAAATATGTCATGTTCTTAATTTGGATTTTAATCTTAACCGTAGTTACAAGCCTATCCACTCTTGCATTTGGTTTTGCAGCAGGACTTACCGGATTTACATTGCAGTTATTCATAAATAGTTTTGCTGAATTGCTGTTTGCAAATATCCTATTGTTCTTGACATTTTCACCATTTGTATTCATTTCATTGTTCATTACAAATATGGTTCCTGCAATGGTTGGTGGTGCAACTTTGACTTTAGTTAATCTATTGGTTCATGGACAAAGCTGGGCTCCATATGTCCCTTGGGCATGCCCTTACTTGATTTCCTCTGGGGAGATAGCCGATTATGGTGTAAGTCTGATGGTTCCTTATGGCGTAATTTTAGCTACTTTCATAATCGGATTGGCTGTTTCATATGTCTACTTTACAAAAAAAGATGTTCCTCTTTAAATTAAATTTTATTAAATTGAATATATTAAATTAAATTGTTTAAATAAATTAAACGCCTCATTTGACTAAAAAAGATGTTATTTTCTCAACCTCTTTTATTTTCAAAACATCTTTTTTAGTTTCTTTTTTTAAAATTTTTATTTAAAATAAGTAAATTTTAGATTTCATGAAATTACATGAAATCAAAAGATTAATAAAAATAGTTTTTTAGTAATTTTCCTTGAAATTTTTTATTAGCTTTGAGAATATTGAAATATCTGATGGAGGGTTTTCTATTTCTTCTTTTTTAAACCATTTAGCATCTAATATCTCATTTCCATCCACATTTATCTCTCCAGACTTGTATTTGCATATGCATCCAATCATTAAGGAGTTTGGGAATGGCCAGGATTGGCTTCCAAAGTATTCGATATCTTCCACTTCTATTCCAACCTCTTCCTTGATTTCCCTTTTAACTGCTTCTTCAATGCTTTCTCCTGCCTCTAGGAATCCTGCAATTAAAGAGTATCTGATAGTTTGATGGTATGAATGTTTAGCCATTAGAACCTTGTTTGTTGGCTTTCCTTCAGCGTCAAGGTCTTCTGTGTCTTTTTTAATGATTGTTGTAATGATTGCTGGACAAATCCTTGTAAAACTTGTAAAACCACATTCTGGACACACTTTAGCTCTTTCAATATCGGAAGTCACAGTTTTTGCCCCGCATCTTCCACAGAATTGGTGGTTATTTTCCCAGTCAATAATTTGGATGGCCCTGCCTGCAATGAGATAAGTCTCTTCGTCAATGTCAAAGACTTCGTATAAGTCGATAAAATCATAATCTTGTTTGTTTTCATAGTCTTCGGCTAATTCGACAGTATATGCATCTTTTGAGTAGAACTCTCCTAAATGGATATTGTTTTTTATATCCTCTTTGGGGATGTTTATTTCACTTAAATCTTTAATTAGGGGGATCTTATTATCAATTAAGAGAAGTTTCCTTTCATAAAATATAAAATAATACTTGTCCTCAGTATTTTTAATTGGGGAATCTATTTCGTAATTGTCATAAATGCTTATAGATTCCTTTAAATTCCTTTCATTTCTCATATTTAATAATATGTAATTTTACTATATAAATCTTAAACAGTTTTTTAGATTTGATTCAAAATTTTAGAAATCTTTTAGATAATTTAAATAGGTTCTCTAACTATTTTTTTTAAAAATCTTTTAGATAATTTAAATAGGTTCTCTAACTCTTTTTTTATAGCTAACTATTTAAGCTTATAACAACTAAAATTATATTAAAATTATAAATATTAAGCTGGAAAATTATTTTTTGTGATTATTATGAAACGAACTGCTTTAAAGATTGCTTACATTGGGACTCATTTTCATGGTTTTCAAAGACAGCCTGATGTAAGAACCGTTGAAGAGGAATTGATTTATCATCTTAGAAAATTAGAATACATTGATGATTTAAAGGCATCCAGATTCAGAATAGCCGGTAGGACAGATGCTGGGGTTCACAGTCTTGGAAATGTAATCAGTTTTCAAAGCGAAAAGGAAGTTCGAATTAATCAAATCAACAACAGTCTTCCAGATGATATTCAAATAATTGCTTGGGCTCCTGTAAGGTTTGGGTTTAAGCCAAGATATGCTGAAATGCGTTGGTATAGATATGTCTTGTTTGAAGAGGATTTGGATATTGATCTTCTTCGCCAAACTGCTGAAGTATTTAAGGGAACTCATAATTTCACTAATTTTACAAAAAGAAAGCAGAAAACAACTACAAGAACTATAGCAGATATAAAAATTTCATCTCCAAAGATTCAGGAGGATGATAAGAACTCAAGCAATGATTTTGCTCACTTAAACAAATCATACACTCCTATCTTTATAGATATCTATGGTGAAAGCTTCCTATGGAATATGGTTCGAAAGATGATAAGGGTTTTCCTTGATGTAAACTATGGAAAGCTTTCTCTTGATGATGTAAAGAAGCTATTGGATCCTAAGGAAGGTGAACCAAGAGCTTATATTAAGGTAGTTGAGGCTGAAAATCTTATTCTAATGGATATTAAGTATGATGGAATAAGATTTAGGTATGATGATTATGCCTGTGAAAGGTTTAGGAGATATTTAGTGGATAACTTGCTTGACTTGCAAAAGACCTATTCTGTCACTGAATCTATGCTTAAAAGCTTAAGTGATTTGGAATAGCTATTATTTTTTTATTTCACATATTATATGGTGCTAATATGAATCTTGAAGAGACTATTTATAAAAGACAATCAATAAGAGCTTATGATGATGCTCCTTTAGATGAGGATACTTTATCTAAAATAAGGGACTTTATAGAGAATGCTAAAGTCTTGAATCCAAACATTGATTGGTCTTATGATATTGTTGGGCCAGAATTCATCAATACCATGATGAGGTGGAAAGCCCCTCATTATCTGATTCTATTTTCAAAGGAGAATGAAAATTATCTAGAGAATATTGGATTCATATTCCAGCAGGTCGACTTATTCCTGCAAAGCAATGGGATTGGAACATGTTGGATAGGTATGGCAAGCCCTAAAAACTATAAGTCTAAGGATGGCCATAAGTTTATAATTGCAATTTCTTTTGGAATGTCTCTAAATCCTATCTATAGGAATCGAGATGGATTTAGGCGTAATTCATTATCTAAAATTGTAGATATTGAAGATGAAAGACTAATTCCTGCTCAATTTGCTCCATCTTCAACAAATTCACAGCCTTGGTATTTCACTCATAACGATGATGGCTCCTATAATGTTTATCGTGTAAATCGAGGAATATTAAGAAATAAGTTTATGGGCAAATGGAACAAGGTGGATATTGGAATAGCTTTAGCACATCTTTATGTGTCTAATGAAGAGACATTTGAGTTTTACATTACAGAAAGTCCTAAGGAATTGAAGAATTATTTCTATAGCGGCACCTTTAGGATTTAATCAGATTATATTTATTGGTATTTTAAAAATTTGGTGATTGTATGGAAAATATAAGTGATTTTAAAGGAATAAACGGTCAATTAGTTAGTTTTAAGAATGAAGTGGAAAATGCTCAAAAGATAACATTCATAGGTTCTCCAGGTGTTTGTACTCCTTTTGCTGAATTATTGTCTTATGCTGTTAGGGATAAGGAGAATCATTTCATTCCTTTGCTCAATAAGAATGATTGTCATCAGTTTGAATACAAATCCTATGGGATGGTTTTAAATGATGAAGTTTCCTCTCCAGATGGCTCTGATGTAGTTGTATTATTGGGAGGCCTTACAATGCCTAAATATGATGTAAGCACTGATGAGTTAAATGATTTAATCAAAGATATCCTTAAGGAAGACGGCAAAATCATAGGCGTATGTTTTATGGATATGTTTGCTAGGTCTAATTGGTTGGATAAGATTGCATTTGACTGTGTTATTGATGCAAGCATATTAGGTACAGTTAAAAAGTAGTTCAGTATAATTTTTTATTTTATTTTAATTTTCTTAATTTTTATATATTATAATTTTTTGTTTTTTAGGTGAATATATGAAAGCAAGTGAACTTTTAGAAATCTTAAGAGATAACTTAAGGGATTATCCAATTGACTATTTAAAAAGAAAGGCGACTGATGATAGGTATCCGGATAGCATAACAAAACGATTGGCAATCTATAACTCAGCTATTTATGATGAGATTTATGAAAATGAAATAGAAGAAGACTTTGAAATAAGGGATTCTCTTATAAAAAATCTTGAAGATGATGTAAATTACTATTTCAGTGTTTATGATCCTGGCGACATTGAAACAAGAGATTTCACTAGAAATTTATCATTATATCTTGTTTTTATAGCTAAAAAGCCTTTACATCCATTCGGAGACAATCCAAATAAGGACCAAGTCTATTATCTTAATGGAGAATATTTCTGTAAGGATAAAATAAAGTATCTTAAGGATGAGAATTCTCTTTGCAGATATTGTGTCTCTAAAAAGGCAGGATTAACATTCGGATTCTTCTAATCTTTTCTTTACTTTTTTTATTTTAAACAATAAGTTTCTTCATTTTTTTTATTCTAAACTATAGATTTCTTTATTTTTTTTATTCTAAACTATAAGTTTCCTTTTTTATAGTATAAATTATAAGTTTCCTTTTTTTATTCCAAATTATATTTTTCTTTCATTTTTTCCATTATTATTTTCATAGACTCTTTTTCTTTTTGGTTTCCTACCTTTTGGCAAACTCTATTCAATTCTTTCATATGAGTCCATATTTCCTTTTGCTTATCCTTATATTTGCCATTGAATCTGCAGTAATAGACAAGGCTTTCAATGACTGCATTCATTGCCCTGTTTAGTGGAACAATTCCATTACATTCTCTTGAATAAACATCTTCAATTTCACAGGTAACTACATGTCCAATGTCATTAGCATCATTTTCCCGTTTTATTTCTCTTATTTTAATCACATTGGCTTTAAAAAATCCTAAATTATCTTTCAATAGTGGAAAACCATTATATTCATCAAAATATTCTTCTTTTAAATCTCCTATTGTAGAATATGTGAATGTTAAAGGGTCTTTTGTAATGTTTACTATCAGCTCTCCATTTTCAACGATATTGTCTTGAGTTGTCTTGCAGTTGTTTAAATAGATGACAATATGTCTTGAATCCTTACAGATAACTCCTATAGGTGCTGCATTCTTATTAAATGAGCCATCTTGTGTAGTAACAATGGTTTCATATAACTGTCCCTTAAACATATTTAGAGATTCTAGATTCTCTGCTCTTTTATAATTTCTTCCATTAAGCAATAAATCTGGATTATTCATTTTATCTCCCAAATTTTTATCTTATTTATATAATAGTTTTACTTTATTTTATTTATTTTCTTTTTTATTATATTGCAGATCTATTATTTTTTCTGAA
>CAMODR010000050.1 GCA_946611495.1 uncultured Methanobrevibacter sp.
AAAAAAATAGTTTTTAGGATTTAATAATTTTAAGAAAGAGCTTGGTTTGTTTATTGTTATTCTTAGAATGGGATTGGTTTGGTGTATTGTTATTTGTATAATGGAGTTGTTTGGAGTATATTATTTTAAAAAAAGAAAAAATGAATATGAATAATAATTATTCATCATATTCATTAGCGAGTTCTACATAATGTGCTGCATTCCATGCAATGTGATCTCTTTGTTCTTGAGTGGTTTCTTTTATGAGTTTTCCAGGAACTCCTAAGATTAAGCTATTTTCTGGAAATTCC
Organism: uncultured Methanobrevibacter sp.; assembly: GCA_946611495.1. Lineage (GTDB taxonomy): Archaea > Methanobacteriota > Methanobacteria > Methanobacteriales > Methanobacteriaceae > Methanobrevibacter. The sequence goes on from CAMODR010000050.1 coordinate 291, forward strand.
TTATTCTCACTGACTACTGCTCCAGCACCTACGATAGAGTTTTTACCTATTTTAGCACCATTTAAAACAGTAGCATTCATTCCAATCAGAACGTTATCTCCTATTTCACAGCCATGGACTACTGCTCCATGTCCAACGGATACGTTGTCTCCTATTTTAAGAGTCAAATTCGCTGAGGTGTGTAAAACACAATTGTCTTGAATGTTGGAATTCTTTCCAATTCTTATTGGTCCTACATCTCCTCTTATGACTGCTCCATGCCAAATGGAACAGTTTTCATCAATTTCAACATCGCCTATTACTTGTGCACCAGGGAATATTTTTACGGGTTCATTGAGTTTCATAATACTCCTCTTTATATTTTTTATTTTTAAAAGGCCTTATTTTTCAATTAATCTTTTTTTAAGCTTTTTTTGCTATTGGCTTAAAGCATATTATCTTAATAAATAAGGCTTATTCTAATTATGATTAATTAGTTTGATTTTATTAAGTTTTTTAAACTTATTCATTTTTTTCAATGTCTTCAAGGCTGACTTGTCCAGTTTCCTTCTTATTTTGAATTATATGCTCTTGCTTTAGCAATACTCTCATATCAGATGGGAGAGAGTCATATAAGAGAACGCCTGAACCTATTGTGGATCTTGTACCTACAGTAACTCCTGGAGAGAGACTGGAATTGATTCCGGTTTTAACACTGTCTCCTACAATAGCACCTAATTTACGTCTGCCTGTATCAACTTTCTTATTTTTAAGATTAAATTTAACTGTCTTATTGTCAAAACGTAGGTTAGCAATATTGGTTCCTGCTGCAATATTACAGTTTGAACCTAATACAGAGTCTCCTACATAACTTAAATGGCTGACATTGGTATTTTCCATAATGATTGAGTTTTTAATTTCCACTGCATTTCCAATATGGACATTGTCACCAAAGTATGAATTTCCTCTAATGTAAGAATTAGGACCAATATCACAGTTTTTACCAATGTAAACAGGACCTTTAATATAAACTCCAGAACGAATGAGGCTGCCTTCATCTAAAAATACTTCTCCATGTATGGTAGCTCCTTCTTCTACAGTTCCTTTGATTTCGCCTTTAATATCGTTAAGTAAAGACTCGTTTATTTCGATAAGTTCCCATGGCTTACCAATATCCATCCACTCTTTTTCAGTTTTATGGCCTTTTACAAATTTGCCATCTTCTATTTGCATGAATAATGAATCGGTAATTTCATATTCTCCTCTTGGGGAAATTTCTGTCTTATCTATTTTTTCAAAAATGTCCTTATTGAATATGTAGATTCCAGTGTTGATTAAATTGCTTGGAGCCTCTTCCTTTTTAGGCTTTTCCACAATGTTTGTGATTTTTTCACCATCCAATTCAACTACACCGAAAGCACTTGGGTCTTCCACTTCAGTTAAAACCATTAATGTGTCTGGTTTAGACTCTTCATAGTCTTCAATGATTTCACTAAGTATTTCCTCATCGAGAATGATGTCTCCATTAAGTGTGATTAAGCTGTCTTCTATAAAGTCTTTTGCATAGCCTATGGCATTTGCAGTTCCTTCTAGTTCAGTTTGAGTAGCATAACTGATGTTGACTCCAAAATCAGAGCCGTCCTTAAAGTAATCTTTTACAATTTCTTCCTTATATCCTACAATAAGAAGAATGTCCTTTACACCGCATTCGCGTAATGCTTCAATATTATATTGTATAATAGGTTTTCCAGCGACAGGAAGCATAGTTTTCGGTTTTGTAAGTGTTAATGGTCTCATACGAGTTCCTTCGCCTGCGCTTAAAATTAATGCTTTCACCTAATTCCTCCCTTGTATCATTTATATCTATTAATATTTTGCAATATGCCTTTATAAATTTTTATATTTGTTTCATTGCATTTTATTATTAATGATGTCTTAATATTCCAGTCAATTGTTTTATGTTAATAAAACAATTTTCTGCCTTAAAATTAAGTTCTTATTATTTATTTTATTTACCAAATATTAAAAGTTTTACCAAATATTCTCAACTTTGCTCATTTTTAAAAGTTTTCTAGATATTAAAATTTTTACATTATTGGAGCTATGGCATTTGAGTATGATTTTTAAGATCCTTGTTGATTAGTAATGGTCTAAATTAAAATAAATTTTTATTAAAAATAGTAAAAATAGAGAAAGAATAGTTAAAAAATAAAAAAGAATAATTAAAAAAAATAAAAATAGAAAAAATTTTTTAATCAAGGTTTTTAGGATCTTTGCTTTGCAAAAACCCTATAAATCGCTTGACTATTTAATTGTCACTTTAAATTTAGTGCTGGTTGCTTTGAAAGTAGTGTCTCCATTGAATTTAGCTGTACAAGTATAGGTTCCTTTTTTGCTTAAGCTTACTTTCACGCTTGCAACTCCTTTAGCATTTGTTGTAGCGGTATAAGTTTTTCCGTTGATTGTAAAGCTAATCTTTTTGCCTTTCACTACATTTCCATTTGCTGTTTTAAAGGTTCCAGTTAATGTTTTTGTTTTAGCGCTAGCTTTATAAGACTTATTTGAAGCTTGATTTGAATCTTTCTTGTAACTGATATTTTCATTTTCAGTATCGTCAATTGCATTTTCATCTGCACTGTTAATTAATATTTCTTTAGTTGATTCATCACTAATTTGGATTGATTCAATCGAATCCCTTGAATCTGCAGTTAAGCTATCTTCCGCACTAACTGCAGATAATGTCAAGATGAATAAAAAGAATATTAAAACTGTGAATATTTTTTTATTTTTCATATTTTCTCCTAAAATTATTAATTATTTGTTTTTTGTTCATATCTTATATTAAACATTTCTAAAAAGTCCTATGCTTTTTTTTAAATTATAAGAAATTTAGAGTTAGTGTTGAATCATATTATAAAAAAAGTTTTTTATATAAGTTTGAACATAATAGAATTATAGTTTTATAACTACAATTTGATTATAAATTTTTTAAAAGGTGATTATATGGTAAAATATGTGTGTATGCATTGTGAATATACATGGGACTCCGAAACTGGTGACCCTAAATACAAAGTACCTGCTGGACCTATCGAAGACTTCCCAGATGACTGGGTATGCCCTCAATGTGCTGCTGGTATTGAAGGAATTATTACTGAAGACGACTAAGTTTTTTTATAATTCTTTTAAATATTTTTTTATTTTTTTTTAATTTCTAATTTTATTTTTTTGATGTTTTTTGCTGATTTTATCTTGTTTTATATTTCTGCTGTTTTTTGTTGTTTTTATCTTGTTTTATTTTTTTGTTGTTTTTATCTTGTTTTATTTTTTTGTTGTTTTTATCTTGTTGTTATGTTTTTTATTTTCAGCGGTTTTTGTATTGCTTATATTGATATTTCTTATTCTATAATTGATTAAATAGTTAATTTAATTATTTTAATTGTTTTATTTTTAAACTATTAAAAATTAGTTTTAGTAAAAAAAGTAAGGAAGAGAATTTTTAATTCTCTATTAAGTCATAATTGTTTTATATAAATTAGTTTAGTAAAAAAAGAAAGGAAGAGAATTATAAATTCTCTTTAATGATTTTAACACAAGTTTCACTAATGAATTTAGCTTTTTCTTCGGTTTTAGCTTCTAAAGTTATTCTTACATAGTCTTCTGTACCAGAAGGTCTTACAAGAACCCAACTGCCATCTTCAAAGCTTATGCGGATACCGTCAATGGTATTGATTTCCTTGATGTCATCAAATGCGTTCTTTAAAAGATCTTCCATATTTTCCATGACTTTTATCTTTTCTTCTTTAGAGCAAACCACTTTTTCTCTTTTATGAGGGTAATCGTTGAATCCTGCTAAGAGTTCAGATAATTTGCCTTCCTTGGATACGATTTCTGCCATTCTAAGACCAGATAATATTCCATCTGGGCACATGCAGAAGTCTGGGTGTAGCCAAGTACCTGAAGGCTCTCCTCCAAAGCTTGCGTTTTCCTTAATGATTACATCTGCAACGCTTACGTCTCCAACTTTGGTTCTTAGCACTTTTCCTCCAACTTCTTCCATAGCTTCGTCCATGCATAATCCTGCATCAACAGTTGTAACTACGGTTCCTCCGAATTTCTTGGAAACAAGTGCAAGAAGTTTGTCAAAGTCTGAAACTCTACCTTTTTCGTCAACAGTAATCATTCTGTCTGCATCGCCGTCATGAGCAATTCCAAGGTCTGATTCTGTTGCTACAACTGCTTTCATAAGACTTGAAAGATTTGCTTCATTAGGCTCTGGGTTTCTTCCTGGGAAGAATCCGTCAACTTGTGAGTTTAAGGTAATTACTTCACAGCCTGCTTTTCTAAATACAATAGGGGAAAGCTCTGAACCTGCACCACATGCACAGTCAATAACGACTTTAAGTCCTGGCTTAATGTCCACAACATCTAATAAATCATCGACATATTGCTTTTTGATTTCATCGTTATGGCTCACATTACCTATTTTGTCCCAATGGACTTCTCCAAAGTCATTAGAATAGTAAATCTCTTCGATTTCAGCTTCCTGTTGCGGAGTATAAGCCATACCATTTGCATTCCAAAGCTTTATTCCGTTATATTGTGAAGGGTTATGTGAAGCTGTAAGCATTACACCTGCATCAGCCCCTAACTTTAGGGTTGCATATCCTACAAGAGGTGTTGGAACCATAGCTATTTTGATCACGTCTATTCCATGTTCTGTAAGACCTGCTGTAATAGCTTGCTCTAACATTTTATTTGTAGTTCTAGTATCGTAACCAATAACAACTTTTCCAGAATTGTTTAAATATTTAGCTAATGATTTTCCTATCTTCAATGCTAATTCAGAATCTACTTCAGATCCTATTTTTCCTCTAATTCCAGAAGTTCCAAATAATTTTTTATTTGCCATACTTTAACTCCAATACTAATTGATTAATTCAACATTAGCTTTGCTTATTTAAGCTCCAAACTTATGTGCATATCCCATTAAATCAGTCATGATGTTCATAACATCTGCTCCACGGATTCTGCACATGCCTCCTTTAGCTACAGCAAATTCATTATATTCTTTAACGTCATCCACTCTCACTTCAGGGCCGTTAATTAATATAGGGACTGGATCTCCAGAGTGGTTCTTAACAGAAATTGGTGTGGAATGGTCTGCAGTCAAGAAAATGTAACAGTCTTCTAATTTGAGAAGTTCGCTCATTACGATTTCATCTACCTTTTCAATGAATTCTAACTTGTCTTTAGCATTTCCGTCGTGTCCAGCCTCATCTGCACCATCGATGTTTATTAAGAAGAAGTCATGTTCTGAGTTGTTCACTTGGTCGATTATTGTGTCTCTTATGTTGTATAGGTTTGTGTCCACTCCACCAGTAACTCCTTCCATTTCAATGATGTCCATTCCAGCAAAGCGGCCAATACCCATGATTAATCCGGTTTCTGCAATACAAGCAGAGTTTACTTCGTATTTGTCATTGATTGGTTCAACTTCTGGAACTTCTCCTGCACCACGGGGAATTATGATATTTGCAGGTGCTTCGCCATCTTCGATTCTTTTAAGGTTTACAGGGTGATCCTTAACCATTTCATAGGATTTAGCCACTAACTTGTTAAGAATGTCTGCAGTTTTCTCTGCTTCTGGACTTCCATCAAGAGCTTTAACTTCTTTAGGTTTATTTCCTTCAACTTTAGGGTCTGCATCACTTACAGCACCAGATAAACCTTCTCCTCTAAGGACTAATACTGCTCTGTGTCCAGTGGATTCCTTGAATATGATTTCAATATCTTCATATCCTTCAATAACCATGGTGTTTAAGACTGCAACGATCTCATCAGTTCCATCTCTGATTCTGCCTGCACGTCTGTCAGTGATTATTCCGTTTTCGTCAGATGTTGAAAAGTTGCATCTGAATGCAATATCTCCAGGGATTACGTCTACACCGACTCCTGCAGCTTCAAATGGCCCTCTTCCTGTGTATACTTCATAAGGGTCATAGCCTAATAAGGATAAGTGTGCTGTGTCACTTCCAGGTATGATTCCTGGAGCTATTGAGTCCATTATTCCAGTTATTCCTCTTTCAGCCATTTTATCCATATTTGGAGTTTTTGCAGCTTGGAGTGTAGTTTGATTGTTAAGTTCTTTTAAGGGACGGCCACCCAATCCGTCCATGACTAATATCATTCCTTTCATTTTTTCACCTAAGAAAATTGTAATTATGACTTTTTGAATAAAATGGAAATCAGTCCATTTTATTTTTTTTATTTTTTATAGTTTTTAATTCATATAGAATTTTTTCATAAAAATTTCTATTAATAAAATATATATTTTTATATGCTTATAAAATTTGTTTTTATGAGCATTATTTTTTATTAAAATTAGTTTAATTTGTATTATTTTATTTGGGGTTAATGGGTCTTTTTATCTTTTTGTGATTAAAAAATAAATAAATAGTTTGATTAAAAAAAGTAAATAACTTGTTTAAAAATAGTAAATAGTAAAAAAAGCAATTAGATAGGTTGATTTGAAAAAGTAAATAATAAAAAAAGTAAAAAAGAGCTTACATTACGGAAAATATTCCGATTAATGCTCCACAAATGGTTGCTAATAAATTGACATGCTCATTATTTATATAGTGTCTACGTTCTAGAACAGCTCCAAGTATGCTGTCTATAAAGCAACCAGCGGTACCTGAAATAACAGCTATTTTGATAGCTATAAGTGGGTCAGGCATAATTCCAAGAAGGAATGATGCAAATCCAATAACTCCTGCTCCAACAATACCTGCTGCAGTACCTAAAATTGATATTGCTCCGTCTGTTCCTGCTGGAACCTTTTTAAAAGTAGTTATTAAACGTGGCTCTTGAAGAACACCAATCTCGCTTGCTAAAGTGTCTGCAGTAGCTGTAGCTATTGCTCCAATGAATCCTCCAGCAAGAGGGAGGTAATATCCTCCAAATGCAGCCATTAAAAATGCTACAAGTCCATTGGAGATTACATTCTTAGCGGTTCTTGTCCCCTCATATTCTCCAAGCTCGCTTTTATATGGTTTAGCAAAACGTGTAGCAAATAGACTTAAGATGAGGAATAATACAATTAAAATTAGCCAATTCACGCCTGCTGAAAATATGATTGTCACACCCATGAAAATCATGATTAATGATCCAAGCAGGTCTAAACTTTTCCTTTGATAAGTTACAGCACCTAAAACAAATAGGAGCACTACATAACCCCAATTAATCATTAAAGTCTCATGCATATAATCACGTTAGTTTTTTTTAAAATACTAATATAGTCTTATAAATATTTATTTTTATTAATTTAAATAGTTTTTCTTAATTTGCAT
>CAMODR010000051.1 GCA_946611495.1 uncultured Methanobrevibacter sp.
ATTTTGTCAGTTAAAGCATTGTATCTGTCTTCGTGTGCTTTTTCAGTAGCACCTGCAGCATCAAATAAGTCTGCAATGTCATCAAAGCCTTCTTCACGAGCGGTTTGGGCAAACTCTTTGTACATGGAAGTCCATTCTTCATGTTCTCCAGCTGCTGCATCTGCAAGGTTAGTTAAAGTGTCAGGGACTCCTCCGCCGTTTAAGAGTTTAAACCAGATTTTTGCATGTTCCTTTTCATTGTCAGAAGATTCTTGGAAAATCTCTTTGATTTCCACATAACCATCTTTTTTAGCTTGAGAAGCATAGAATTCATATTTTACACGTGCTTGAGATTCACCAGCAAGAGCTGCCCTTAAGTTTTCTTCAGTTTTTGTTCCTTTTAAGTCTACCATAATAATTCCTCCTAAGATTAATTAATTACACTAATCTAGTTTCAACCATAAAATCTTTTTAAAAATTGTATAAAAAATAAACAATGAATAAAAAGATTTGAAATCAATTTACAAAATTTATTTGCGCTTCATCAATTAAAGGATAAATAATCAAGCTGTCGCCATCAAGATTCTCTTTATTCAAGTTTACAGCAGTTATTTGATGATTATCATATGTTTTATAATATAAAATACCATTATTTGTGTTGTAACAGGATGAATAAATTGTATATTCATATAAATCCGGATCATCAATAAATGTCAATCCTTTCTGTTGTTCAACAGACGCCAAAATATGGAAAAATTGGGAAACGCTTTCACCTTCACTTTCGCCGGAAAATGAATTTTCCTTAGTGAATGCCACTTTTGCAAATCTTGATGCAGAAGACAAGTCCCCTGGAAGTCCAATTGCACCCATACCTCTGCTATAAGTATCCAATTCAAGATCTTTAGAGAAAGTGTTTTCCGGTGTTTTAACAGACAAGTTCCTATAATTATTCAAATTGAATAATTGCATGTCAAATGTAGGATTATTAGTTAAAACCCCAACTGGATTGTCATAAACTTTCAATCCATCTTCTAAAGGTTCAACAATAATAGATGAATTCTCATCAGCTATCATCCAATGAAGAGGAGATAAAGGCAAGTTTTCAGAATAGTTTATATTTACTAAATTAAGATTCAGAAGCAATTCTTTAACATCCTCTATCGACTCTGACTGCGATAACAAATAAGGAATGAATTCAAATGGTGTCACATTAACCATATCGTCCTCAATTTCCCTATAAATAGCATTTCCTGCAAAGTTAAGACCTGCAATAGCTACTCCTTTTTCATTACAAGCATCATAGTATAGAGGATATTCATCAATGCCTGCAGTGATACCAATGATTGCAAAATGTGATTTCATATCATCTATTTTCCTAAATTTGAATTCATAGTTTCTTGGAGTTATGCAAACTCTTTCATTATATGAAATTTCATAGTCAAAGTTTCTGCCAAAATAATGATTTGCTGTTAGATATTCACTTGCAGTGCACATTTTAATCCCTCCAAAGTTAATGTAATTAAATGTTCATATCTTTTAGAACAATTAGTTGATTAAATATTTATTTTATCTTATATTTAAACTTTTGTATAGAAAATTAGAAAAATTTTAAAAAACTGTATAACTAAAAATATTAAAAAATGGACAATTTTTATATAAATCTTAAAAAATATTGAAAAATATTCAATTATAGAAAATAAATAGATAAAAAATTTGAAAAATGGTCAACAATTTCAAAAATTAAAAAAAAATAGGGAAATTCTAATAATTAAAAAATAAAAAATAGAAAATAAGAGAAAACTCTTATTTTAAAAAAATATTATTCTTCAAATGGTTGTGGCAATGCACAAGCATCGTTTCCTTTAGCTAAGTAAGTGTATACTAAAGCTGCAAGGACAGCACCTACTATAGGACCAATTAAGTAAATTGGGAAGAATCCCCAGAAATTGGTTCCTCCAAGGACAACATCCATTAAATAAGGGCCAAAGGTACGTGCTGGGTTAATTGAAGCACCAGTGAATGCACCTAAAACAACGATTACAGTAGCAACAGTCATACCAATAGAGATTCCTGCAAATCCAGGTTCTGCCTTTTCATCAACTGCAACACCCATAACCACAAGCATCAAGAAGAAAGTACCAATACATTCAGCAATCATTGCTTGAATATAGCTTACTCCAAGTCCAGGAGCGGTAGCGCCTAATCCTCCAATGCTTACAGCAGGAGCACCTAAACAGACAAATAACAATAAACTACCTAAAGTTGCACCGATAACTTGTGCAATTATATAGTAAACACTGTCAATAGCAGAAATGTTTTTGCTTACAAGCAAACCGATTGTTACTGCTGGGTTTAAGTGTGCACCAGATATTTTACCAAATACATATATACAAGCCATTACAGTCAAACCAAATGCTAATGCAATAGCTATCCAATCTCCAAGACCGCCAAGCAATCCAATGCCTGCAGCTCCAGGAGTAACGCTATCAGAAATGAGTAAAGTTACAACAGCAGCTCCAGTACCAATGAAAACTAATAAAAAGGTACCTATAAGCTCTGCTATGAATTTTTTTCCAATATTACAAGAAGCCATAATATCCCTCCATAATTAATTTTTAATAAGTTTATAAATATAAATTATTTTTAAGTTAATTTATAATAAGCTTAAAAATATAAATTATTTCTTTTAGTTAATTTTTAATAAGTTTGTAAATATAAAATATTTTTTTAAGTTAATTTTTAATAGCTTAAAAATATAATATAATTTCTTTAGAATTTTAATAAAAATTGCTATGAATTCTTAAAATTTATGATTAATACTTTTAATTAAGGTTTTTCTTCTGAATGATTTTTAAAAATCCTTTAACATAATTTAGCAATAAATTAACCAGATTAAATATGAAAAAATAAAAAATAAAAAATAAAAGTCGATTTAAATAATTAAATCAACTTTTTAAATAATTAACCAACTTTTTTAAATAATTTATCTATACAGATTCTCTCCATTGACAGTATTCGTGTTTTGCATCAACCATACAGGAAGCACAGTTTTTACATCCTCTTACAGGAGAACCAGGAACTTCTTTGTTAAGTGCAATGATGTTAGTCATCATGGTTGCAGTTACAGGTTCAGGAGTAAGTAAGCATGGGTAGTCTGCAAGTCTCATAAGTGAGGAGAATCTTACTGTAATTCCACAAGCAGGGTAAGTGTATCTTTGTGGGTTCATAAGAACTTCGTTTTCACAGATTGGTGCTAAGTCAACGTCAAATCCATTGACATTAGGTACAAGGTCGATTTTTTGACTGCTTCTTGCTTTTCTTGCATCAGCAATAGCATTGAAACCTCTGTAAATCATGTCCATAAAGTCACAGTTGTGCAATTCTGCAGCTGCTCCTCTTGTAGGATATTGTTGTACGAAGTTGTGGAATCTTTTGGTTAATAAGTCTACAACCATAGGAGCATTGAATCCATCTAATTCAAGGATATATTCAGCAGCACATGCAGTGGAACCGGTTGCTAAGTTTAAGACTTGAGTAGGTTTTGTGAAATTATCAAGGTTAGCTCTTAAAGTAGCTTCCATTACTTTAGCAGTTGCTTGAATAATAGCTAAGGTTACGTCATCCTTACACATGTTGTAGCTTGCTTGGCCAATGTGGTGACCAATATCTCCTACACAGTAAGCAGGTACGGTTACAATGTTACCGTAGTGTACATCATCTTCCATAGCTGCAATAACAACATCTCTCATTTCTTTTTTGTATCCGTTCATGAATTTTCTTACATCAAATGAGGAGTGTTCTGCATCATCCATTAAAGTACCTTGACCTTCTATAGGTTCTCTGTAAATCATTTGTAAAGCTTCAATTTCTTTTTGGGTTGCTTCAGCAGCAGTTGCACCAGCTTCAATAGCATTAGCGAAAGCATCACCAATACCATATGAAGTGTTCATACCCCAAGATTTTGCAGAAAGAATAGCTTGTTTGTGCATTACAGGAATGTCAATGGTCTGCAAGATTTGGTTTACTACATTGGAAGTACTTCCAGGCATTAAAGCAAAGTCCACTACACAGGTAGGACCATAGAAACCGCCGTATCTGCGGATAGATTCTTTTGCTACTAATGCTTCGCTATCAGCAATAGCTTTAATGAATACATCCATACTGTCTGCAAAGTCACCATCTTCCTCACATAAGATTTCAAGTACAGGAGGAGTTTGGTAATGTTCAATGAATGGATCATCTTCTGGTCTGATAGTTTCAGTTACAGAAGTCAATACTTTGTAATGGCTTTCTACAGATTTTTTGTGTAAGTCAATTACAGATTCTGCTTGACCGTCAGCACAGGTCATTCCAGCTACAGCATCTGCATAAGGTTTTGCATCTACAATCTTAAAGTCGTTGTATCTGTTTTCAGAAATTACATCAATATCTGCCTTAATAGCAGCTACTGACTCATTAATCATTTTTTCATATAATTCTTTCATCATAACACCACATTATATAAAAAATTCAACCACTATATTTTAACTAAATAACGAATAATTAAAATATATTTTAATCTTAAATCACTTAAATAAATTTTAAGCGATTAAAAAAACCATGAAAAAAAACAATTATTCATGATTAAATAAAAAGATATCGATTATTATATTTAAAAAAAAGATTAAAAGAAAAAATAAAAAAACCCAAAAATCTATTAATCAACTACATTTTAATAAAATAACAATCTAACCTTATATAATAATAGTATTATGTATAATATAAATCTTTTTAATTTTATCTAAAGCGAAATAATGTACTATTATTGTGGAATTATTAGAATTGAATAAATTTTATTTTAAATCATGAAAAATAAAGAAAAAATATTAGCAAAATAAGAATTTAAAGCCATGAAAATAAAAATAAATTTAGGCATTCCTAAATATAAGCAATGAATTTTCAGTCGAAAAATAAAAAACATTAAAAAAAAAAGACACTACACAAAAAATTGCTAAAAAAAACATTAAAAAAAGGTTAAGAGCAATGCTCTTAACTATATAAAAATTTTGGTCTTAAACTAAGTCAAAAACTTATTGTTTATTTTATTGTAAGCTTTTTACTTACACTAATTGCAGCAAACCTATTGTCTCCTGCAAATTTAGCTGTGAAACTATAAGTTCCTTTCTTATTCAAACTTACTTTTACAGTAGCAACACCTTTTGAATTAGTCTTAGCGGTGTAAGTCTTGCCGTTTACTGTGAATTTGATAGTCTTTCCAGATACTGGATTGCCTAATTTAGTTTTAAATGTAGCAGTTAATGACTTAGTCTTAGCACTTGCCTTATAGGATTTATTAGAACTTGCTAATTTAGGCTTTTGAGGGTTGACAGTGATTTTAGCTACTTCAAAAGAACCCATATAGTCATCATCACCAATAAATCCAATTGCAAAGGTATAAGTAAACTTAGCAGCAAGGTTAATCTGCAATCTTGCTCCACCAGTTGCATTGGTTGTCTTATTATATACCTTACCGTTAAATCCGATTTTTATATCCTTATTCGCCAATGGATTTCCATCAATATCTGTTAAGTTTACCTCAAAGTATTTGCCAACTCTTCCATCTACAGCAATAATGACACTATCAGTAACCATATCTTGATATTGGATCTTTGTAGCTGTCCTGTTTTTAGTAACATTTACATAAACAGTGTTATTTATTTCTATAGTGTTATTTACTATTTTTTCTGTGTTAATAACTTTAATGGAATAGTTAGAAGGATTATTGGTTAAATTACCTTCATAAACTAATGCTAAATCAATTAAGCCTGTAGAATTAAGTTTTAGATTAGCTCTTCCATTATTGTCAGTAGTCAAGCTTCCCATTTCACTGCCATTGACAAGATACTTAATTTTTCCACTTGGAATTCCTTTTTCAAGATAATCAGACAATTTAATGTTTATTGTTCCATCATCACTAACGCTTTCAACAGTTAAGCTAGTATCTCCAACAACAGGCTTTTTAGCATTAATTGTTAATTGATTAAAGGTATGATTATAGAATGATGCACCTTCCAAAACAGAAATGCTTGGGTGGAAAGTCAATGTATTGTTTCCATCAATCAAATAATTCTCTAAGCTTTTCAAATCCAAATTAAGCACACTTACAGTTGCATCCACATTAGTTAATTCAACAGCATTAGAGTTTGATTCTCCATTGATCCATGCATAAAACTTATTAAATTCAAATTTTGATGACTCGGAAACATTATACTCAATGATTACAGTTATGTTCTTATTGGTACCTATAGTATAGTCAATATTTGAAACTGTAGGAGTGGAAATATAGACTAATCCATTATTCTTATCATCTGATGTTCCGTTATCAGTTCCGTTGTCATCTGAACCGTTTATATCACCGCTTCCTGAATCCGGATCTATATAATAAACTGTCAATATATCATATTTATTATTGCTAAAACCTGCAGAATTTAATAGAGCAGCGTTTGGATGGAAAGTAAGGTTATTGAATCCGCTTACAAGCTTATTGCTTATAAGTTTCAAATCATAATTGAACTCTTCAACATCTGCAAAAATATTATAAACAGACACCTTATTATCTTCCCCTTCTCCATTCACCCAAACATAGAAAGGTTCCCCTTCCATTTTTTCGAGATTATCTCTATTAGCATCAATGGTTACTGTAATATTCTTATTTTCACCTTTTGTATAGACTATAGCATTTTGACTAGGACTTGAAACATAATCATAAGGGCTTGCCTTAATTGTCTTTTCTGAATTAGATTTAAAATCGTCATCACTAGATCTTAAATCAGCTATTTGCTTATCACTATCTGAACTTTCTGAAATTACTTGACTTATTGCCTTAGAATTATCACTTGAATCATCTATAACCACATCTCCAATCTCTTCACTTGCAAAAGATTGTGGAATGATAATTAGAATCATCAAAAGCAATAAAAGGAAAGGCAATAAATTTCTTAGCTTAATATTTAAATTCATAATCTTTTGTCCTTTGATTTATAAGAGTAAATTGTATAGAAACAGCAATTAATTCATTTCAAAATTCCCCAATTAATAAATCCTAATAACAAATAACCTAATAATAAAAAATCATAATTAAAAAATCATAATAATAAATAAATCCTAATAAACAATCCTTAAAATATAATAAATTTCATTATCATATCTTATGAAAGTTTTTATTAGAACTTTTATATAATGATTTCTATTTAGTTAAACCTAAACTATATATATAATTGTATAAATAAATTATACTTATAGTATTTGAGGTTTTGAAATGAAAACGAATAAAACTATACTACTGATAAGCTTATTATTAATTCTTATTTCATTATCTGCAGTAAGTGCTACAGATATCGATTCAAGTCTTAAGGATAATGAGATAGGATCAATTGATAATAATTTAAATGAAATATCTGAAAATGATATTTTAGCAAAAAGTGACAGCGAAAATAATCAAGTGAATACAAACCCATACACTATAAGCAAATCAAATAACAATTCAATGAAAAGTTT
>CAMODR010000052.1 GCA_946611495.1 uncultured Methanobrevibacter sp.
TTAACATTAATTTACTTTATTATTTATAATTGATTTATTATTTAAATTTTAAATATATTTTTGTTTTATTTTTTTGTTTGGTTTTATCTTATGTTTTTCATTAATTTGAAATATCTTTTTTGTTGGGATATTTTTAGAAAAATATCATTAAATATATTAATTCAAAATATAATATATTAATTTATGAAAAATTTGTATTATGTTTTAGATGCATCTGCATTTATAAATGGTTTTGAGCCTAGGGGCAATTATAACTTTACGGTTTCTGAAATAACCGATGAGGTTAAGGACTTAAAATCAAGCATAATATTAAATCAAGCTATTGAAGATAAAAAAATAATTATTAGGGAACCTAAAGAAGAATATTTGGATAAATTGGATAATGTAATATCCGAATCTGGGGATGATTTGCGTTTATCTGAGCCGGATAAAAAGGTGATTGCATTAGCATTGGACTTATTGGATAATGAA
This sequence comes from uncultured Methanobrevibacter sp., assembly GCA_946611495.1. GTDB lineage: Archaea > Methanobacteriota > Methanobacteria > Methanobacteriales > Methanobacteriaceae > Methanobrevibacter. The sequence continues at coordinate 472 of CAMODR010000052.1, forward strand.
GAGTTTCCAATTAAAGTTTTAACTGATGATTACTCTATGCAGAATGTATTGAAAATCCTTAATGTTCCTTATGGCAGCATCATTACTGAAGGCATAAAAGGAGTCTATAATTGGAAAAAGACTTGTGAAGGCTGTAAAAAGGAATATCCTGCAGATTATCCTTATGATGATTGTGAAATATGCGGGTCTAAAATATTTAAAAAGAGAATAAAAACATATTAGTTAAAAGGGTTTTAGGTTTTATATATGTTTTTTAGGTTTTAGGTTAATTTAGCTTATTAGGTTATTTAGGTTCTAAATATGTTTTATTTGGTTTATTTAGGTTTATAAATTTAATTTAATCAATCTTATTTATTTTCTAATCATAATTGGGTGTTGTTATGGAGATAGGCATTGTTGTGCATGGACCAGGAATCATAGATTCTGGCTATGCTTTAAAGATCATTGATTTATTATCTAATTATGGAAATGTTCATTGTCGTTTAGGGGGAACTATGGGAAGAACAGCAGTTATTGACGCTGCTTTGGAAGATAAGATAGACATTTCCTTAAAGCTTTTGCCGAGTGAGTCCTTAGAGTTATTCAATCGTGCAAATTATGATGTTATATTCTTATTGAATTATGGAAAGTCTTCACTTACAGGTCAAGTTTTCGGTTATAAGACATTTACACATTACTTTAAAAAGATATCAAATGAAGATTTCTTGGCTACTAATCATAAGCCTTTATACGATTCTAAAATACCTGTAATTCAAATCGAAAGGCCTGGTGAAGAGGATGGTTCCATCATCAGTTGGAATGTTGTTTTAAATAAGCAACTGGAAAAGGAAAATAAGAATAACGGCAGACTCATATTTAAAAAAGATATGGTGAATGCCTTAACCTTTGATTTTGAAGACTTGTTTTATGGAGTCGCTAATGCCCTTGATTTGAAAAAAGTGGATCCAGAAGAAGTCGTTTCAATGTATTTCTCAAGCAATATTGAGAAAAATGATGAGAGTTATATTAAGAAAATGATTAGCTCTTTGGATTACTATGATGAGTCAAGGAATTACACTTATCGTAAGATTCATGGAGCAAGTCCTGGTGAAAATATTTTCTTAAATGGAATTGTTGTGGGATACGCCCATTCTGAAGATATAATATTAATTGCTGAAGATGGAATTCTTGTTGAAATTGATGGTGGAGAGATTAAGCATCATGGCGTTGAGAAATTAGGTGTTGTGAATTTGAATAATGTCATTGTTAAGACAGGACTTTTAAGAAAGTCTGATGATGTGACTCCACGTATTTTAGAAAAAGAAGCTGTTTATGTTGAAGATAGTGAGAGAAATGCCCTTGCTGAAGGTGATGAAGATGAAACCTCATTTAAAGTAGGTTTCGTAGACCATGCAGCTTATGATATTTATAGATTTAAAAACTTTGATTTAGTCGTTGCAATTGGAGATGACACTTCTTTGGTTGCTTCTGACATATTGTACAGATTCAATATTCCTATCATTGGAATAACTGATGGTGATTTGGATAAGGTTGTTGAAAAAGGATTCGTTAATGAGAAGTCAACAATCTTGGAAGTGGCTTCAGGCTTTGATGATATTGTGGGACATAACATTTTTGAGGAAATCTTTGAATCCAATCAGATATTGGAAGTTCCTTTCACAGATGAGTATGATTCACTTGAAGAGTTTAAACAGCTTATGTTAAATATCGTTAAAGCACACATTCTTGATTCTGTTAAAGAAGTGGTTCCAACCTTCATTGAAAAGGATTATAATTTTAATGAGATTAACTCATATTCTAATCTAAATCAGGACATAAATGATCTTGACGATGATTTTGATTCTGTTGTTGAGGAATTGGTTGTTGAGGATGATGGATTTGGCCCTGTTGTTGAGGACTTGGCTGTAGAAGACACTTTGGCGAATGAACCAATTGCAGATGAGAAAATCGAAGAAATTAAAGAAATTGAAGTTATTTCTGAAGATTTAGATTCAAATAATGACTCTGTCGCCTCTTCAGATTCTGATGAAAATTCTATTGAGGATAATTCAGAAGACGATTCTGATGAAGAAAAATCATTTGCAGAATTGGTTGAAGAGATTTCTGCTAGTTATGAAGAAGATTCTGATGATGCTGATATCTCTGAAGATGCAGATGATCAGATAATTGAAATTGAGTCTGATTCTGAGTCTTTTGATGAGGATGTTGTTTTTGTAGAGTCTGATTCTGAGTCTTTTGATGAGGATGTTGTTTTTGTAGAGTCTGATTCTGAGTCTTTTGATGATGATATCATTTATGTGGAATCTGGAGATGAAGGAATCATTGAAGAAGAAATTGTTTATGTAGATGAAGATGGAAATGAGATTGTCTTTGAAGAGGGAGTTGTTTATGTAGACTCTGAAGGCAATGAAATTACATTTGATAATGAAAATGGAGTAAAAACAATTTCTGATGATGATTTTGTTGATTTAGATGAAGAAACTTTTGAGAGTGATCCTGAAGAGTTGGAAAAGTATAATGATATACTTGGAGAATATGTTGATGGATATGAAGAGTCCTTAGATGAAGAGTTTTCAAAGGTTTATAAGGAATCTGATGATTCTGAAAATGGAGAAGAATCTTAATTGTTTGTATAGTTGTTATTGAATTTATTTTAATTTTTTATTAATTTTAATTATTTTTTATTAATTTTAATTATTTTATATTAATTTTAATTAATTTTAATTAATTTTAATAATTTTATATTAATTTTATTTATTTAATTAATTTTATTCTGATTTATTTTAATTATTTTAGTTTTTTGGTGATTGTATGGATTTTGATGCACTTGTTAAGTCACTTCAAGAGTTTATTGGAGTAAGTAGAAAAAATTCTATAGAAAAGGTAACAAAGGCTTTAGGCGAAGTTTATAATATTTCCGGTGAAGTGCTTCTTGATTTTGGAGATGATGCTTCAGCTATCGATATAGGAAATAATCAAGTTGTTCTGCTTGCTGCTGATGGAATTTGGGGACAGTTAATGAGTGTAAATCCTTATTGGGCAGGATATTGTTCTGTGCTTGTAAATGTAAATGATATTGCTGCTATGGGCGGTAAGCCTATAGCTATGGTAAATACATTATCAATAAATGATGATGAGATTTATGATGAATTGCTTCAGGGAATCGTTGACGGCTGTCGTAAGTTTAATGTTCCTATGGTTGGAGGACACTTGCATCCTGATGCAGAATTCAACTCATTAGATGTGGCTATTGCAGGAATCGCTAAAAAGGACTGCCTAATTACTTCTGCAGGAGCTAATGTGGGAGATAAGGTTCTTGTAGCTATTGACACTGATGGCAGACAGCATCCTCAATTTGCTCTTAATTGGGATACCACTTATGAAAAGGACGATAAGCTTGTTCAAGACCAAATAAAAGTCATGCAGGAAATAGCTGAAGCTAAATTGGTGACTGGAGGTAAGGACATTAGTAATCCTGGCACTCTTGGTACCCTTGAAATGCTTTTAGAAGCTTCAGGCGTTGGTGCTGATGTAAATCTACTTGACATTCCTAAAAATCCTAATGTTCCATGGGATGAATGGCTTATGGCTTATCCTGGTGCTGCATTCGTTTTAACTGCAAAAGAAGAAAACTGTCAAAAGATTATTGATGCTTTAAGTCCTTATTCCTTTGAAGTTGCAGTAGTTGGGGAAGTTATTGAAGAAAAGAATCTTTATTTGACTTATGAAGATAAAAAAGTCGTCTTATTTTCACAAGAGAAGAATCCTGTCTTGGTTATGGGTAATAAGTAGGTTTATTTATTTTGATGATTATTCAATTTAACAATTATTTTTTTTAATTATTTTTTTATTAATTTTTTTAATTATTTTAAGTATTATTTTTTCAAAAATTATTTTTTTTAAATTTCTTTGATTTGTATCATACGAACTATTATTTCTATCTTTTTTATTAGTTCGATTGATATAAAACTATTATTTATTAATCATTCATTTTTTTTTAAATTTTTTATAAATTTGTTTTATAATTTTTATTTAAATTATTTATTTAACTAAATTATTAAGATTTAAACATCTTTTATTATTGACTATAATTTATATCTCTTTTTTGTATTATTGAATTGATTTTTTAAATTTTTTTGAATAAACAACATATTTTAAATAATATAATAACTAAAGATAATATTGTAGATTAGATTCTTTTTTTATCTAGTTTATAATATATTATAAATTAAAATTTTGGTGTGATCTATGAATAAAAAAATAGGAATTATTTTAGGAATCGCATTATTAGCATTTTTAGTCATCGGATGTTCTAGCGCTGGCTTCTTAGACTTCTTAGGTGATAACTCTGGAAATGCTACTAATGATGATAATACTTTAGTTGTCGGTTTCGACGCAGAATTCCCACCTTACGGTTACAAAGATGATAATGGATCTTATGTGGGATTCGATTTAGACTTAGCTCAAGAAGTTTGTGATAGAAACAATTGGACTTTAGTAAAACAACCTATAGACTGGGACGCTAAAGACAGTGAATTAGACTCTGGTTCTATTGACTGTATTTGGAACGGATTTACCATCAACGGTAGAGAAAACGACTACACCTGGTCTGAACCTTACATTGACAACAAACAAGTTGTTGTCGTAAAAGCTGATTCTGGCATCAACAGTTTATCTGACTTAAAAGGTAAAATTGTTGAAACCCAAAAAGACTCCTCTGCTTTAGCAGCTCTTGAAGGAGATCAAAAAGATTTAGCTGACACCTTCCAAACTTTAACCCAAATTGCTGATTACAACACAGGATTCATGGACTTAGAATCTGGTGCATGTGATGCAGTAGCTGTAGATATTGGTGTAGCTCAATACCAAATCAGCCAAAAAGGCAGTGACCAATACAAAATATTAGATGAAGAAATTTCCTCTGAACAATATGGTATTGGATTCAAAAAAGGTAATGACCAATTAAAAGACCAAGTACAAAAAACTTTAGACGAAATGTTTGAAGATGGAACTGTAGCTAAAATCGCACAAAAATACGACAGCTTCGGTGTACCTGGTTCTCTTATTAAATAAGTAGATTCTTAGTTTATACATATTTTTATGTATAAACTTTTTTTTATTCTTTAATTACAGGATTTTAATAGATTTTTAAAATTTTATTCTTTAATTACAGGATTTTGATTAGATTTTTAAAATTCAATTCTTTAATTTCAGATAGTTTAAATAAATTATTTAAAATATTTTTAAGCAATTTGTTTTAAATACTTTATTTAAATTATTAATTTTTAAATTGGTGTTTAATATTGCACTGATTTTTAAAAAGTTAATTAATTTCATTGATTTTTTTTATTTTGGAGAATTTAAATGTTATTAAGTAAAATTTTAGAAGAATTATTATGGGGTATGGGAACCTCCATTGAAATATTCGTGCTTACTCTTTTGTTTTCCATTCCACTTGGTTTAGTAGTGGCTGCAGGAAGAATGAGTAGTTTTAAACCATTGCAATGGCTTATGAGAGCATATATTTCAATTATGAGAGGTACTCCATTGATGTTACAATTAATTGTCGTGTTCTTTGGCCCATATTATATATTTGGAATGACTCTCTCAAGCGATTTCCGTATGATAGCGGTTATCATTGCATTCACAATTAACTATGCGGCTTACTTTGCAGAGATTTTCCGTGGTGGAATTGAATCTATTCCTAAAGGGCAATATGAAGCTGCGCAAGTGTTAGGATATAATAGGATAGAGACATTCTTTATAATTGTCTTGCCTCAAGTGGTAAAGATTGTACTTCCTTCAATAACTAATGAGGTCATTACTCTTGTAAAAGATACTTCCCTTTCATTCGTGCTTGCAATTCCAGAAATGTTCACTGTTGCAAAACAGATTGCAGCTGCTGAAGCTTCAATTTCAGCATTATTGATTGCAGGTGTTTTCTACTACATATTCAATGCAATTGTAGCATTTATAATGGAACGCTTTGAAAGAAGATTAGATTATTATGATACATAAAATTAGGAGATATTATTTAAAGCTAAGGTTGATAAAATGAGTTTATTGGAAGTAAAAAATCTTAAGAAAAGTTTTGGCGATAATGTAGTTTTAAAGGATATCTCTTTCAATGTTGATAAGGGAGAGGTTTTATCCATTATCGGTCCTTCAGGATCTGGTAAATCCACTTTGCTTAGGTGCATCACTGATTTAGAGACTGAAGATAGCGGTGATATTAATTTTGATGGAACCTTTGGATTAGTGTTCCAGAACTTTAATCTTTTCCCACATCATTCTGTTATGAAAAACATTACTAATGCTCCTATAAGAGTTCAAAAAAGGGATAAAGAAGAAGTTTATAATCATGCAAGAGATTTGCTTAAGAAAATGGGCTTGGAAGATAAGGAAGATGCTTATCCATCTGAATTGTCTGGTGGACAGCAGCAAAGGGTATCCATTGCAAGGGCACTTTGTATGAATCCAGATATTCTATTCTTTGATGAGCCTACATCTGCACTTGACCCTGAATTAACTGGTGAAATCTTGCAGGTAATTAAGGATCTTGCTGCAGAGCATATGACAATGGTTATTGTTACTCACGAGATGAACTTTGCTCGTAATGTGTCTGATAGCATTATCTTTATGGATGGCGGTGTTATTGTAGAGCAAGGCACTCCAGAAGAGGTATTCACATCTGATAACCAAAGAATGAAAGATTTCTTAGGTAAGTTTTATGAATAAATAAATAGGCTTTGCTTATTTATTTTTCTTATTTTTTATTTATTTTCTTTTTTTATTTAATTTTTTCAAACAGTATCTTTTTTTAATAATTGGTTTATTATAAATTGCTATTTTTTTATTACTAAATTTAATTAAAAACTATTTTATATTATTAAAAATATA
>CAMODR010000053.1 GCA_946611495.1 uncultured Methanobrevibacter sp.
TTATGAATTTCATCATTTACCATAAAATGCACCGAATCTTTTTTCCATTAGAATAATATATAATCGCTAAACTATAAAATTTTTCTTTTAAAAATAGAATCAATAAATAAAAATGAACTGGTGAAGAATAAAATATAAAATAAATAAAAATTAGCCAAATAATAAAAAAATAATAAAAAAAATAATAAAATAAATAAAAAAAATAAATTAAAATTAGTTAATTAAAAAAGTATGAAAGTAAATTAACTTTTAACTTTCACACTTCTTTTTACAGTGTTTTTAAGATAAGTAACCTTATAGCTTATAGTTTTGCCTACTTTAAGTTTTTTAAGAACAGACTTGCTAATGGTTACTTTAGCAATACCTTTGCTATTGGTCTTAGCAGTGTATTTTTTGCCGTTGAAAACGAAAGTCACTTTCTTGCTTTTAAGAGCGGTTTTTCCATTTTTCAAACTAGCCTGCAAGACTAACTTTTTAGCAGATCTTTTCACAGCAACCTTTGAAAGAGCCAAATTCTGTTTGACCTTAACCTTACTCTTAATGGTTTGACCGTAATAAGTAATAGTTAAAGTGTAAGTTCCAGGCTTGACTGTATTAGGTATGGACAGTATAGCATAACCGTTGCTGTTTGTCTTGACCTTATAGGTCACCTTATTTAACTTAAATGTCACTACCTTATTTGCAATAACATGACTTGCATTATTTGCACGGACTAAAACCTTATACTTTGACCCATCAGCATAATACATATTCAGAGTGGAATATTCAGTGAATCTGGAAAGTACCTTGATTGTTGAATTCACAACTTCATCAGTAACAGGGTTTGTGAAAGTCAAGTTATGAATTCCAATGGATAATTTAGGCAATTTTATTCTAAGAATTCCACTGTCGTTTTGAAGGGTGCCGTTGTAGGACTTGCCATCAAGCTTATAGCTTACATTCATATCAGGCAATGCCATTCCAAAATCATCCAAATAAGTTACAGAAACAGTTGGCTGTGCATTGTATGCAATTCTAATGGTTTCTTTAACTTCAATTGTATTGAATATTTCAAATAGCTCTAAAATGTCCTCATCATCATAACTTGTGACAACACCATAGTCTCCAGAGTCTAAATCCAAGTCAAATGATGCCTCACCATTATTCACCACTGCACTGCCCAATACAGCATCTCCTTTTACAATGGAAATCTTCTTTCCGTTAGCATTTGATTTTACAACCACCTTATTGTTTTTGGAATAGTATTGGCTTTGGGTTTTCTTAGGATTCTTATTAGTGAAAGTGTATACCTTAATACATGCAGCAATATTAGAGTCTGCTAAATCTTCAATACTCTTGTCTGGATGATAGACAAGGGAATTTCCCTTTTCAAAAATTATTCTGGTATCAACAATATATGGCACTTGTTTTGCAGTTATTTTCACTGTAAACTCATGACCTTGATTTACTGCAATTTGCTTATTCAACTTAATTGTTTGGAATCCTCCATGGGTTGATTTTCCCTTTTGAGTGTATACTGCCTTGCCGTCTATGCAAACGGTAATGGTATAATTCTCATTAGCATTTTCAAAGTAGGTTCCAACAGCTGAAATCAATTCATTATCAATTGCATCATATCTGTTTGCATAGGTAAGGTCCTTAGCTCCCTTATCAGCGTAATACTTTTCCAATGCACCAAGGTCATATTGGTATGCTCTTTGATAGGAAGGGTAATTTTTAATGATATATCCTACACTTGCTGATGTCATAGCAAATGCCTTGTCATAATAGGATATATAGAAGTATCCGTTTTCACCCCAGTCAGGGCCCCAACTGTTCTTACAGATCCAAGCACCATTTTTAGGAGGTTTTATGAGGAAATTATTCCTGGAATAATTGTCATCCCAACCGACAAGAGTCACAAAGTGATTTCCAAAACCTTGTCCATAGAAATATTGTGCATGAGTCTTCGGATTATAATAATTATTGTCTGCAGTTGCACCAAGCACATGAACGGTTAAACCACCGTATTTCACTAAAGCATCTTTTAATTTTGCATTATCCAATGTATTTTCACGTTTAGGTATGATTACAGTATCCTGAATATGGAAGGAATCATTTGAAAATGCAGTCAAAGTGATTTTACCCAGTTCATCATAGCCGTCATAGTCAACAGACAGGGTTCCAAGCCAAGATACGAAAAGACCCATTCCTGAAACTGCATATCCTGCCTCCTTAATGGAACTGGTTCCAAAAATACCATACCTTGTTGCAGAGTTCTGAATATTGTTTTCAGATAAATCCAAAAGGATTCCAGTATTTTTTAAGAATGCAGATTCAAGAGCGCCAGTAGCACCAAATGCCCAACATGCACCGTTAGAACCTTGGTCTTTTACAACACCAGCCAAACCATAGTCACGTAAGTCAAAGCGAGAACTATTTGCAGTCTCATTAACTTTTACAGGTTTTAAAACATATTTTTTGCCTTCATAATCAACTACAGTTGTGTATTCCTTTTGGTTCAATAAGGTCTTAGCACCATTCAAGTCATTTCCGCTTAATCCAGATCCTGACCTATCGAAATAACTTACAACAGCTTCACCGCTATTCTTATCGAAATAGGAATTTTTGACTTGATATTTGCTCTCATAGGAATATATTCCGCTTCCACTAGCTCCTGCACTATTGTTTATAAAGTTAGATGATGTAACGACACTGTTACTGTCATCTATGTATAATGCTCCTCCATAGAAATACTCAGCCTTATTGTCATTAAAGACGGATGAACTTATTGAGGCAGTTGTATTTGAAAGGTATACAGCACCTCCATAGTTTACAGCAGAGTTATTTATGAAATTTGAATTAGCCATATTCAATTTTCCGCCTAACTGGACATATGCTCCTCCAAATTCAGATGAACAATTATAGAATGATGTGCCGGTTATCTTTACAGTATTGGATGCCTTAATATCATTTCCATTAACGTCACCGTATACTGCCCCACCATTCTTCTTAGAGGTCACATTAATGAAAGTGCATCCGGTTATGTTTGCTTCATCGATTGATTTGAATCCGATTGCACCTGCAGTCTTTTCTGCGGACAAGTTAACGAATTTTGAATTGACAACATTAAGCCAAAGTTCTTCAGCGAAAATTACAGAAGCGTAATTTGAGCTTATATTTGTAAATACAGTGTTTTTTACTGTAGTACTTGAATTATATGCATAAATCAAACCCCAATTAATAGTTTTATCATTTTTGAAAGTGGAATTATTGATTTCCATTATAGCCCTATAACCATAGATTGAAGATCCTTTAGGTGCATAGTTGTTTATGAACTTATCCTTATTACTGTAGTAGTTACTGACACTTGCATATATTGCCGCACCTTCAGTTGCATCATCATTGTTTTCGAATGTTACATTAGTTGTATATAATGCGCAATTGGTCAATATTATTGATGTCCTGGCAGCATTAATTATCTTAAGGTTATTCATGCGGAAGGTACCGTTAGTTAATTTAAAGACGCCTGCCTGATGATTTGCGTCAATTACATGATTGTTTCCATTGAATGTATATTCTCCATCATGAAGATTGAAAGAAATTCCTTCCTCAAAACCTTTATCTGTCTGATTATTAAACTTATAGTCTGAATTCATGAATAGTCCTGTTTGAGGCCCATTATTAATATCATTTAATAAATCATTGTAAGTTTTGCTCCCCCCACTAGCCAGTACATCAGATCTAGTCTTTTCTAAACTGTCATCAGATTGAATGACACTAGAAGAATAAACTTGAACGGCACTGCCTGAATTAACTTGAACGGCACTGCCAGAATCAGCTTGAGCAAGACTTCCAGAATCAGCCATTTCCATAAGATTAGCATCTTGACCAATATCCTCTGCACTAACAGCGCTAGCTGCGCCCAATGTTATTACTAATAATAATAATGTAGTGAATAGAAATAGTTTCTTATTCAAAATGTATTTCCTCCTATTATTTATACATAATTAGTTATAGTGTTAATTATAATTAAATATATTGTTTAAAGAACAAATTCTAAGATTTTGTTTTTAAAAATTAAAATTAAATATATTGTTTAAAGAAAAATACTCCAGAATTTATTTTTTAAAAATACAATTAAAATTATTGTTTAAAGAAAAATACTCCAGAATTTATTTTTTAAAAATACAATTAAAATTATTGTTTAAAGAAAAATACTCCAGAATTTGATTTTTAAAAATACAATAAAAACGTTAAGAAAATCTCTATAAAACATAATAAATTTACAATATTTCTAAAAACAAAACATTTAAAAATAAAGAAGTATATAAGTTTAATAGTTGAATAATAATACTATATGATACTATATACAAAATAACTATCATATAACTATGTAATAATAAATATACTTCATATTTACTATATACTAATAATTTAAAGCTCAAATATTAATATAATTTTTGAACATTTTATAAAGATTTTATAAAATTTTAAATTATGTATAAAATCAACTCATTTTTAATGTAAAAATATTCCTATCAAAGGCAAAAGATTAAAGAAAATTTTCAAAAAAGCCCCATGAATAATTAATAAAACATTCTCAATTTACTAAAAAGAAATTACAGATTTTTACATAGGTTTTTTAAGATATTATTATTAACTTTTTTTAAAAAAACAAAAGCAGTACGGATACTATCGTATCTACATTATATAAAAAATTTTAAGTGATTATATGCAAGAAAAATCTTTTTATAGAATTATATTGAATCATTCCACAGGTTTAATATGTGCTCCACAGATGGAGCCTGAACCATGGAAATAGAAGCATTGTTAAACGAACCAAAAAAGAGTGTTATTGGATTAAGCATTCCAATGATTATTTCCCTATTGCTTACCATGATCAATAACATTGCAGATGCAATGTGGGTTAGCGGACTCGGTGCAGATGCACTTGCTGCAATAGGAATCGTAACACCATTATTCATCATAACCATCGGAATAGGAATAGGAATCAGTTCCGGTGTGAACTCTTCCCTTGCACGTTTTATTGGAGCTGGAAGATTTGAAGACGCTGGAAACAGCGGTGTTCACGGACTGATTTTAAGTGTTATTGCCAGCATAATAATTCCAGGATTAATAATCATTTTCCTAAAGCCAATCATCATAGCAATCGGAGGGGCAGATGTCCTACAGCCTTCCCTTGACTATGGATTTTGGTCATGCTTGGAAGCTTTACAATAATCATCACAAATGTATTCAGCGGAGTATATCGTTCTGAAAATAAAGGAACAAAAGCGACTATTCCTTTAGCAGTTTCAGCTATTCTAAACATCATTCTAGACCCTATATTCATTTATTATCTGAATATGGATGTAGCGGGAGCTGCAATAGCTACAGTTATCGCTAACCTTATCGGATTATTCATATTTATATACTGGACATATATTAAAAACGACACCACATTGGATATGAGAACCTATAAGAGGAGCAAGGCAATATATAAGGATATCATCTCTGTAGGAATTCCTGCAAGTATGGAACAGATTCTAATGTCTGTATTCAGCATGGTGATAAACGTCATATTGGTTTGGGTTGCAAGCACAAGCTCTGTTGCAATTTTTACCACAGTCTGGAGACTGGTGAGCATAGGCATCATGATTCCTGTAGGTATCGGTACAGGAGCCATCAGCGTATTCGGAGCGTTATACGGTGCTAGAAAGCTTGAGACAATACATGAGATGTTTAAGTACACCCACATAATAGGCTTTTTAGGCGCATTGATAATTGGAATATTGACTGCAGTCTTCTCCAACCAGCTAGCATTATTGTTTGGAGGGGCAGGATTGAATAAGGAGATAAGTGAAATAACTGTGCTTCTTTCATTTTATGTGATGTTCAGCAGCTTAAGCATCATTTCAGGATTCATATTCCAAAGTTTCGGTAAGGGAGCTTATAGTTTAGCATTTACCTTCTTTAAGCAAATAGTCTTGACTTTAATATTCATTTTCCTATTCATTGGATTGAAGGACTTGGGAGTCTATTACGGCATAATCCTTGCTAACTTCATTGGAGGAGTAATCGAGATAGTTGTGCTATACTTCTATATCAATAGGTTTGACAAGTATTATGCTAAATAAAGCAAAATAGAAACTTAAAAAAGAAATTATAAAAAATAAACACAAATTAAAAAAAAAAGTAAAATTAGATAAATTGAATTTGAGAGAAAATCTCTTATTCAATTTAATCTTTTTATCAAAAAACTATTTTAAACAGATTAATTAGAAAATCATTAGTTTATCCATCAACAGTTCTTCTAATCAAAGACAATACTTTAGCCAAGGATTCTGTAGCATCATTTTTAGACTTATTGCCTTCAATGCTTATAACACCATCCCTAAAAATCTTAGACTCTTTCTCATCAATAATCAACTTAATGTACCCTATTGATTCATTTGTTTGGACATTGCTAATAAAATCATAATTCTTTTCATTTAAGACCTTATCAGTTTGGGAAATGTTTATGCCGAATGGCAATCTTTTTCTAAGGAGAAGATAGTCTTTTCCTGGTGTCAATTCTGAGTCTAATACAAGATCATCATCAGTATCTGAAAAATCAACGCTTAATAGTATCTTATCATACTGGGCTTTCTTCAATTCTTCATATATTGACTCTAACTTTTCATAATCCAAGATATTGCCTATATCATCCATTTCAATGGTAGCTACATTACTTGCCTCCCTAAGCTTAACCACATTAGAGCCAGTTGTCCTTTTTATAAAGTCTTCGCAATAGTCGATTCTATTGACCTTGTCCATTGTAACTGTTTCGTTTGTCTTTACTCTTGTTGCAAGACATGTAGTGGAGCGTGAATATTCTATATCGTTTTTCTTTAGGAAATTATGAATCTCATAGGTCTCAAGCTTAGCTTCTATGAAAGGACTTTCTATGCCATATTCATACTTCATCAATATTCCTGGGCGGTCATGTATAAGGTCAGTTATATTGTTTCCATCGATGATTATTTCATATCCTTTTTCATTAGCTAGCTGTTTAATTGTACCATACATTAATTTTCTGCATACTAAACATCTTTTTGGTGAGTTGTTAACTACATCATCTACCCCCAAGAAATTACTTTCTATAATTTCGTGTTTTATTCCAATCTCATTTGCTCTTCTTTTAGCAAATTCCATAAAACCGCTTGGAAAGATTTGGTTGTTATATGTTATTGCAAGCACATCACAGTCTGATTCCTTTGCAAGGTATGCAAGCAATGTGCTGTCTGCACCGCCTGAAAAAGCTAAAGCAATCTTATTATAGTTTTTTAATATCTCTTTAACTTTTTCTATTTTCTCATTAGTGTTCATAGTTTAGCTCCTGAAT
>CAMODR010000054.1 GCA_946611495.1 uncultured Methanobrevibacter sp.
AAATTAAAGAAAATAGTTATTTTGCACTATTTTCTTCTACTAATTCTTTTGCATGAGCGGTTATATTTTCGCTTAAGACTTCATTTAAGAAGTTTCCTGTGTATGTTCCTGATTTAGCGATTTCTTCAGGTGTTCCAGTAGCTATAACTTCTCCACCACCATCTCCACCTTCAGGTCCAAGGTCAATGATATAATCTGCTGTTTTAATAACATCAAGATTGTGTTCAATTACAACAACTGAATTACCTGCATCAGTCAATCTATCTAAAACACTTAATAATCTCTTAATGTCATCAAAGTGAAGACCTGTGGTCGGCTCATCTAAAATGTATAAAGTTTGGCCGGTACTGGTTTTAGAAAGTTCTTTAGCCAATTTAACCCTTTGAGCCTCTCCACCAGAGAGAGTAGTAGCAGGCTGTCCAAGTTTAATATAACCTAATCCTACATCATATAATGTCTGTAATTTTCGAGCAACTTTTGGAACGTTTTCAAAGAATTCCAAAGCTTCTTCTACAGTCATTTCTAAAACTTCATAAATATTTTTACCCTTATAACGAATGTCTAATGTTTCTTCGTTATATCTTTTACCTTTACAGACTTCACAAGGCACATATACATCAGATAGGAAGTGCATTTCAATTTGTATGATTCCATCACCATAACAGGATTCGCATCTTCCTCCCTTTACATTGAAACTAAACCTTCCAGGTTTATATCCTCTTGCCTTAGCTTCAGGAGTTTCTGCAAATAGCTCTCTAATAGGAGTGAAAACACCTACATATGTTGCTGGATTGGAACGTGGAGTTCTACCAATTGGTGTTTGGTCTATTCTTATGATCTTATCAATGTTTTCCACACCTTCAATAGAATCATGTTTTCCAGGATGCATATATTTCTTATTTATGATTGTTGATAATCCTTTGTATAATACCTGATTGATTAGGCTACTCTTACCAGAACCGCTTACTCCTGTAACGCAGGTAAATAATCCAAGTGGAATGTCTATATCAACATTCTTTAGGTTATTTTCCCTTGCACCTTTTATTGTTAGGAATTTTCCATTTCCAGGTCGCCTATTCTCGCTTATTGGTATAACTTCTTTTCTTGATAAGTATCTTCCTGTAATGGACTCTTCAGATTCCATAATCTCTTCAGGAGTACCTTCAGCGATGATTTTACCTCCATGCTCTCCAGCGCCAGGGCCTATGTCTATTACATAGTCTGCAGATAATATGGTCTCTTCGTCGTGTTCCACAACAATTAAGGTATTTCCTATGTCTCTTAAGTGCTTTAAGGTTTCAATAAGCTTTACGTTATCCCTTTGATGAAGACCAATACTTGGCTCATCGAGAATATAAAGAACCCCAACTAAGCCTGAACCTATTTGGGTAGCTAATCTTATTCTTTGAGCTTCACCACCAGATAATGTTCCAGAAGACCGGGACATGCTAATGTAGTCTAATCCCACATCAACTAAAAACTTTAAACGAGCCTTGATTTCCTTTAGAATTTCTTTTCCAATGTACATTTGTCTGTCTGTAAGCTCTAGTTCCTGGAAGAATTTATAGCTTTCCTTAATGGATAAGTCACATACGTCAATGATTGACTTGTCACCAACAGTAACAGCCAATACTTCTGGACGTAGTCTTTTTCCTCCACAGACAGGACATTTCAAGTCACTCATGAATTTGGAGATATAACTGCGGTTATAATTGGATTTGGTTTCAATATATAACCTTTCCATTCTTGTGATTACACCTTCAAATTTACGATTTACCCTATATGATCTGTTTCTTCTTTTAAAGTTAAATGCAACTTTCTCATTTGAACCATATAAGAGTATATCTTGATGTTTCTTGGATAAATCCTTAAATGGAGTATCCATGCTAAAGTTAAAGTGTTCTGCAACAGCTTTAAGCATTTGGAAATAATAATTCTCTTTTTTAGTTGACCTTGACCATGGAACTATTGCCCCTTCATTTAATGAAAGGTTTTTATTAGGTATGATAAGGTCTGGATTCATTTCCATTTTAGTTCCAATACCATTACATTCAGGGCATGCACCTTGAGGAGCATTAAAGGAAAACATTCTTGGAGTCAATTCCTGAAAACTTATTCCACAATCTGTACATGCAAAGTCTTCAGAATATGTTTTCTCATACTCTATGTCTTCTCCTTCATCATTCCTTTTATTAAACATTACAGTGACAAGACCTTCTGCAAAATTACAAGCGGTCTCTACAGAATCTGACAGTCTTCTTTGGAAGTCTATTCCTTCTCTAATTACAAGTCTGTCAACTATTAAGTCTATGCTGTGCCTATAAGTTTTTGCAAGTTCTATATCCTCATCAAGTTCACGAATTTCTCCATCAATACGTGCTCTTACAAATCCTTTTTTTCTAAAGTCATCTAATATGTCCTTATGTTCCCCTTTCCTATCCTTAATTATAGGAGCCATTACATGAATCTTTAGCCCTTCTCCCTCTTCGATAATTGATTCTGTTATCTGTCCAATGGTTTGATGGGAGACTTCTTTTCCACAATTTGGACAATGTGGTATTCCTATTCTTGCATATAATAAACGTAAGTAATCATAGATTTCGGTAATGGTACCTACAGTTGATCTCGGATTGACTTTAGTTGTTTTTTGGTCAATTGAAATAGCTGGAGATAATCCTTCGATATAGTCAACTTCAGGCTTTTTCATCTGTCCTAAAAACTGTCTTGCATAAGCAGATAATGATTCTACATATCTGCGTTGCCCTTCTGCATAGATAGTGTCAAAAGCAAGTGTGGATTTACCTGAACCACTTAATCCGGTAACTACAATAAATTGATCCCGTGGAATTGAAACATCTATATTTTGAAGGTTATGTTCTCTTCCACCCTTTAATATGATGTTTTTTCTTTCTGTACTCATTATTTTCACCTAGAAAAAGAAAAATTTATTCATAAATTATTATTACTAATATTAAATTCTTTAAATCTTAGAATTTTTTTAAATTATTTATTAATATATTTATTTTTATATAAATATACTAAGCGAGAGCATTTGAAAACTATTCTGTTTTAAAGCCATCTAATTATCATGTATTTGATTTTAAACAATTGTTTTTATTTATACAAACTAATATTAGTTTCACTTAATATATAAAAGTAATGATTTTATTATCTTTTTAAATAATATTTAAAAAAATGTAAATGTTAATTTATTTTTTTAAATATCAAGTTAAAAGTTTTAAAAAATAGTATTGATCTTAGTTAATCAATAAAAAAATAAGTAAATGAATGATAAGTCTTAAAATTAGTAAAAATAAAGAATTAATTAAAAAATAAAAATAAAAAAGATTAGTTCATATCAGCTAATCTTTTTATTCTCTTAAGCATATCTGGGTGTGTAGAAAGCAATTCCATCATCTTGCTAGATCCAGAAACTTTAATTTGATTGTTTCTTAATAGATCTAACTCTTCTTTGCTAATGACTCCATCCTTATTGAAATCTATTTGAGATAAGTCATTTATTTCGTTTCTAGCATTTGAAATGTCAGTCAAGAAGAATGCTTTAGTACCTTCAACATCTTTAATTTCTTGGTTAGGAACTCTTGCAGCACCATATACAAGCTTATAAAGAGCAGAAGCTAATTTTTCTGGTTGGCATCCAAGCTCTACACTTCCTGCATCTGCATAATATTCTCTTATTCTTGAGATGAACAATACAATCAATTGGCCTAAGATATAAGCGAATAAAGCGATTATTCCTAAGATTGCGCCTCCATTGTCATTATCTCCCCCACCTCCTGAAAACATTAGTGAGAATGATATGTAATAGCAAATCAATGGAATTGCACTTACAATAGTTGTTATAGCCATGTCATTATGCTTAATATGGGATATTTCATGTCCTAAAACCGCTTTTAGTTCATCATGGTCTAGTAGCCCTAAAATTCCTCTTGTTACACATACATGGCCACTTCGTTTAGACCTTCCATATGCAAATGCATTAGGAACCATAGTGTTGGAAATTCCCACTTTAGGTTTTGGAATATTTGCCGCTAAAGCAAGCTCTTCAACTATTTGGTGCAATTCAGGTGCTTCAGCCTCTGATAATTGATGAACTCCCATAGAGCTTTCTACAATCTTTGGACCGAATATGTATTGCAGGAATAATACAAAAAGTCCTGAAATTGCATAAAATCCATAGAATCCTCTAAATCCTAAGAAGTTACCTGCAAGCATGATCAATACATAAACTAAACCAAACATTACAAGCATAGAAAACCATAATCTTAATTTGAGTTTCCATGTCCCTTTCATATTATAACTCCTTTTTTTGATTATTTATTTATTAATTTTAATTTAATTAATTTAATTAATTTAATAATTTTATATTGAATTATTTAATAATGAGATGTTTAAAAGCTAAATAAGGTGGTCTGGCCTTTTTCCAGTTTTTCTTCCTTAGGCTTTTCTTCTATAAGTTCATCTTCATTGTTTTTATTATTATCTTTTGATTTATCCTTCTTATTTTTATTTAATTTTGATTTAGAATTATCTAAAGAGAATTCACTAGCAATGGCATCCAATTCATCATCAGATATGTCATTAAAATCATCTTTAATTGTCATTCCTGCATCATATTCATCATTGACTAAACTATTATCATCAGATAAATCATTTTGATTTGGAATATTAGCATAAATTCCTTGTTTTATGCTGTTTCTCCATTCTTCTTTTTCCTCTTCACGCATTTCAGCTTTTACCTTTTCCATGGCTGTGCAAACTTTTTTAGGAATCTTTTTCTTTCTGAATCTTTTTATTTCATCATCTTCAAGCTCTAAAAAGTCAGAAATCTCCCAAGCAGTCACATCATCTTCAAACATTATCTCAAAATATGGGAAAACAGTGTATGCCACTTGAAGAGAAATGTGCATTTTCTCTTCCATCTTTGAAGCTATCCTATCCCTTAAGGCTCTTTGGCCACGGGATCTTCCCATTAGACTAAATGCCATTGGTCCTGTAACCCTTGTGAATTTCTTATATGTTTGCTTTTTGGATAAGGCAACGCCTGGACCCATAAAGTCTGATGCATATCTCCAGTAGCCATAGTTTCTGCTGGATCTTGCTCTTCCAAAGTAGAGATCAGCTTGAGAAATCATCTCATATGCATCTTTAATTTCCTTATTATTTTCATATTCACGAGGAATGTTTTCTGCAATGTATTCCATAAGCAATGTAGGGTCCTCATTATTTTCCCTTAATGATCTTTTCACATTAATCGGATTTGTGCTTTTCAACACTCTTGTAACTGTATCAATGACACTTGCAGTATTGTCCTTTTGGCCAGTTGTATCAAGAGTCTCTTCAGTCAGTTCCCCTCCATTTTCAACTAAAGCCTGCAATGTATTGATTGCAGAACGTAAATCTCCGCTGGACCTTTTTGAAAGCTTTAGGAGAACATCCGGGTCAACTTCAATCTCCTCATTTTTTAAAACTACATCACGAAGGAACTTGTTTATTGTAGGTGCTCTAATCTTATCCATTTTAATAACTTGACAGTTCTTTTTCATGGTTGTCAATTTAGAGCTGTAAAAATCATTAGCCATCATTACAATAGGCTGCTTGCTTTCCTTGATGATTTTATTTAAAGCCTTGGTTCCGCCTCTGTCATTAGTTCCATGGATACCGTCAACCTCGTCCATTATTATCAGTTTTCTGTTTTCTCCAAATAATGATCTGGTTGAGGCAGATTCTCCTATGGTGCTCATCAATAAGTCGTGGGAACGCTTATCACTTGCATTAAGCTCAATATGTTCACTAAATTCGTTTGCTATAATATGTGCTATAGTGGTCTTTCCTGTTCCAGCAGGACCTATTAACAAGAGAGGCTTTTGAGGATTTCCGTTTTGCCATGCTTCTAGCCAGTCCTCTATGACCTTTTTTTGTTTATTGTTACCGACAACTTCCTTAAATGTCTTTGGTCGGTACTTATCTACCCATAACATAATCTTAACCTAAATATCAAAATATTTATTCTTTTATGATTTTAACCTAAATATCAAAATTTAATATCTTTAAAATTTTTATTTAAATTATAAGAATTTAGCAAGTAAAGCTTCTAATTGGATTCTTGGATTTGCACCTTCTCTGATTCTAAAGTCAGTGTCTGCAATTGCTCCAATCAATTCCATATAGACTTCACCACTCATTTTCCCATCCATAACCCTTGCAGAAACGTCTTGGTATATTTGATTTACCATATCCTCTCCGCTGGTACCTTGAAGAATCATAACATCTCTTAATATGTTACGGGATTCCATGAATTTGCCTCTTAAAGCAGCATCGACCATTTGCTTGATTTCTTGAGGTTTTGCTTTAGTTACAACTTCATAAACATGATCTTCTGTAATGCTTCCAGTTGATGCAGCTGATTGCAACATGTTTACAGACTTACGCATGTCCCCTTCACCGAAAAGGACTATTGTGTTGATTGCCTCTTCCTCATAGTCACAGCCTTCCGCTTCAGCAATGTATTTTAATCTTTCAGCAATCTCTTCTGCTTTAATAGGTGCAAATCTGAATATAGCACATCTTGATTGGATTGGATCGATTATCTTTGATGAATAGTTACATGAAAGGATAAATGAAGCGGTTTTGGTATACATTTCCATTTCACGTCTTAATGCATGTTGAGCATCTTTAGTCATATTGTCCACTTCATCTAAGAAGATTATTCTAAATGGAGCTCCAACAGGTTTTAGACGACAGAAATTCTTAATGTTTGTTCTTACTGTATCGATACCTCTTGCATCAGAAGCATTCAATTCCAAGAAGTTTTGTCTCCAGTAGTCTCCTAATATTGCCTTTACAAGTGCAAGTGCTGAGGTTGTTTTCCCTACACCTGCAGGACCAGTAAACATTAAATTCGGCATACTGCCTTGATCAACATATTTCTTTAGGCTTCCTACGATATGCTTTTGTCCTACAACATCATCTAAAGTTTGCGGTCTGTACTTTTCTACCCAAGGTCCTAACATAATAATCACTTAAATCTTGTTATTTTTAACTGTTAAACTTAATTTTAGTTTATTTCTGCATAAAGCAGTTATTTATCATTATTCGGCTCTTAAATCAATATTTATATTATTTTTTATTTATTTATATATTTATTTTATTTATTTTTTTTATTCTATAATAGAATATTTTAGATAAAATTTAGTTATAAATATTGATTTTTTTAAGTAAAATCCTTAGTAATCTAAAGATATTTTATACTAATAATAATATGATTTTTATATTTTTTAAAACTTATTATTTTTATAAAAATATTATTTTTACAATAATATAAAGTATAGT
>CAMODR010000055.1 GCA_946611495.1 uncultured Methanobrevibacter sp.
TTAAGCAGAATTAAAGAAACCATTTCTTGGTTCAAATATGATACCTTTTCCCTTAAGTTTTTTAAGAAGTTCTTCAACCTTTTCAGGGCTCATGTCATATTTATCTTTCATGTTTTCCTTAAGGGTTTCAATAGGTGCTCTTTCCATTTCCTGCTCTAAGGCTTTGATTTCATCTTCGATCTTTTGCATCCTATCTCTATCTGAAGTAGGAGTTCCGCCTTCGACTCTGGAAATGTCGAGTTTTCCTGTTTCAGGGTCTAATCCGACTTGCTCTAGACATTTTCTTTGTAATGTGATTGCCCTTTGAGCGTCTTGAGCATCTACCTTATCCTTTAACTGCAATTTTGCACTGGCTTCAGCTAAACGAATAATCGCTTCTAATTGCCTTGCAGTGATTGGCACTGGAGTCTCATCTTCCACACCAGCACTTCTTACAGATACATAGAACTCTTCAAGTACTTTGTTAGCCTCATCAGTAAGGACAGGGTTAACATTCTTACGAGCATATGCAATGTACTTTCTAAGCAAGTCTGGCTCTATTTCATAGTCAACGCTTTCAGATTGGTGTATCTTAAGAATGTGTTGTGCTAATTTTCTATCGTTTTCAATATTTGGCTTATCTTCAATAACAAAGGTTAAGTCGAAACGAGAGAGAATTGGTGAAGGTAAGTCTATCTGGTCTGCAACAGTTTTGTATCTGTCAAATCTTCCGAATTTAGGGTTTGCTGCTGCAAGCACAGAACATCTTGTATTTAATGTTGCCATAATTCCTGCTTTAGCAATACTTACTGTCTGTTGTTCTAAAGCTTCGTGAAGTGCAGAACGGTCTTCAGAACGCATCTTGTCCAATTCGTCAACACATACGTTACCTTGGTCCCCAAGCACTAATGCACCAGCCTCAAGAGACCATCCTCCAAGCTCATCTCTTACTGCAGCTGCAGTTAAACCTGCACCTGAAGTACCCTTACCACTTGTATAAACACTTCTTGGAGCTAATTTGGATACATATTTTAATATTTGTGATTTACCAATACCCGGATCTCCAACGATTAGGATGTGGATATCCCCTCTTAAACGGGTTTGGTCTTCAAGCAATTTTACAGAACCTCCAAAGAGCTGTAATGCGATAGCCTCTTTGACTTCCCTATAACCTCTAATGGAAGGTGCTGTAGAGTTGATGATCTTGTCGTGTATATGTGGATCTCTAGATAATTCCAAGATCTTTTCCTCATCCTCTTCAGAGAGTTGGAGCTCTTCGAATTCCTGTTCTAAAGGCTCAATATGATTTACATAAATGTAATTTTTGAATTTTCCGCTTCTTTCTTCTCTAAATGTTTTTAAAGTCCCAGTAATTCTAACCTTGTCTCCAGGGTTTAATTCGTCTACTAAATCGTCTTCCAATACCATAAGCATTTGCTTAGGCTCTGTTCCTCCAGACAAGTTTTCCAAAGGCTCTTGCATCCTTGCACTTTGTGTATCTATGTATTTAGACTCTTCCTGTAAGAGTCTGAATGATCTTCCTCCACAGTCAGTACATAATGATGGTTCCATTATGTTGTTGGAGGATGTTTGTTCAACGTCAATTAATCTTGCACAGCCTCTACATTCGAACCTAGCCATTTCGATTCTTGGACGAATCTCATCGGTTTTTCTTACAATTCCATCTGCTGATACAAATTTTCCAATGTATTTACTTAGCAAATCACTTAATGGAACATTGTTTGTAAGATTTTCGAATCTAATGTTCAATTCAGCATCTTTCATTAGGGGATCGATATTCTTAATAGCCTGTTGAGAAGCTAAAATGATTTCATCTGGCTTATCGATTAGCATATCTGCTAAATCTGGATCAAACATTTCTAAATCGTTATAATCGACTGTCAAGGACCTTTCATCAGGATATTTTTCTAGAACTTCAAAAACATCATCCTTGTAAATTGTTGAGAAAAATTCCTCAAATTTTGAAAGTGATGTTTTGATTTTGTTAGTGGGACTCATTGTATTATATTTTGTAATTTACTCTTATAAAAGTTTAAGTAATTTTTTAAAATTTCATTTTCTCTCTCATCAAAATTGATTTTATCTTGAATCAATATTGTTGTGAATTAATAATTTTTTGCTTTTGTTTTTGCTTTTTTCTTAATCCTTCTTTGAATTATGGAAAAAATAGTCTTGTTTTTTCTTTAATAATTTTAATTAATCCTTTTGACTAAAAAAGAATTTTTAGGAATCATATTTCCATAATTCTTAAGTAATTGGTTGTTCTTGTTTGGCCTAATGGGAATCCTCCAGTAACTACAATCAAATCTCCTTCTTTTAGATTGAATTCTTCTTTTGCTATTCTTTTTGCATTTTCAACTATTTTATCAGTGCTTTTGTATATGTCTGTAATGACTGGTTTGACTCCAAAGTTTAAAACAAGCTTTTCTGCAATTTTGTCGTTAGGACAGCAAGCCAGTATTAGAGAGTTTGGCCTTAAGTTACTGATTTTGCTAGCTGTAAATCCGCTCATTGTAGGTGTAACTATCAATTTAATGTCAGAATATTCAACTGCGTCTACAACTAGCTTAGCAATTGTATCGCTAATGTCTATTCTTCCCTTATAGGCAACATGCTTTGTATAATCTATTGTAGACTCTACATATTTGCATATTTTGCTCATTATCTTCACAGTTTCTATTGGATATTTGCCAATGGTTGTCTCTCCAGATAGCATCACACAGTCGGTGCCATCCAATACAGCATTTGCAACATCTGAAATCTCTGCTCTTGAAGGCCTTGGATTTTCATACATGGAAGCTAACATCTCTGTTGCCACAATTGCAAACTTGCCCTTTTCACGGCATTTTCTAATTATGCTCTTTTGTAGAATTGGCAATTGTTCCATAGGAACTTCCACTCCCAAGTCTCCTCGAGCCACCATGATTCCATCAGATTCATCGATTATTTCATCTATGTTTTCAATTCCTCTTTGACTTTCAATTTTTGAAATAATGCAGGAATCTCCTCCAGACTCTTCGATTATTTTGCGGGCTGCAATAACGTCTTCTCTTGTATTTACAAAGGATAATGCTAAATAATCACAGGAATGCTTTGCTGCAAATGCAATGTCTCTCTTATCAACATCACTTATGAAATCTAATTCTAAGTTGACACCAGGCACATTGATTGTCTTTTTGTTCTGTATTTTTCCATTGGCTAATGCTTTTAAAACTACATAATCCTTTTTCTTATCAATCACTTCCAATTCAAACAATGCATTGTCTATAAGAACCTTGTCTCCTATATTTATAAAGTCTATAGCTTCACTATGGTTCACTCCGAATTCTTTTTCATTTCCTAATATGCAGCTCTTGCTCATCTTGATTGTATCGCCCTTTTTAAGGCTAACTCCTCCTTCCTTAAATTCCAATGTTCTAAATTCTGGCCCTTTTGTGTCATACATAATTGCAACAGGTGCATTGGATACTATACGCACTCGCTGAACAACATCAATTGTTCTCATTATATCTTCTTCAGTTGCATGGCTAAGGTTAATTCGTGCACAATCCATGCCTTCATTAACCATTTGGCTCATAATGTTTACAGAATCACATGATGGTCCTACACTGCATATTATTTTTGTTTTTTTCATTTAGATTCTCCAGTTATTTTCTTAATTAAAAGAGATGTTCCATGAGGATTTATTTTTTTATTAAAAGATTGTTCCCTTAGGAGTTATTTTTTCAATTAAGGTTGTTCCCTTATGATTTATTTTTTATATTATTTTTCATATTTACAAATTATTTAATAGTATAAACTGGACTGTTTATAAAATTTTTGAATGGATTTTTATCTTGTCTATTTGTTCATTTTTTTAATTTTTTTAAAGTTTTATGAAAATTTTAAATACTTAAAAATAAATAATTATTTATGTATCATATTTTTATATGGTTTTAATATTTTAATAACTTTTTAATATTTAAAATGGTTTTAATAAATTTTTTATTAATTTTGGTGAATATATGAGAAAATCAAGACTAAGTTTATTTAGATCAACTTCTATGTTAATATCTGTTTTAGGAGTGATTGTTATAGTCATTATGGTAGTGGCAGCTGCTTATGTTGGTTTTAGTGTTGTTTCATCCAGTTTAACTGGTGGGATTTCATCTGGTACTCAATATGACCAATTAGCAGAATTAAAATCAAATTGTTCTAATTTAGAGAGTCAATTTAATATGACTGGAACTAAAATTTATGCTATGGATAATATTACCTTAGAAAGAGAGTTTGTAAATGCTCAAGTAGAGCTTATTAGAGTTCAGAACGATTTGGATAGTGTTGAAAGTGCTCTATCATCACATCAACCTGCTTCTGAAGTAGATAAAAGAATACAAGAATCTAAAGATGATTTAAAAATAGCTCAAGAAGCTTATAATAGTTTATCTGTTAAATAAATATTTTTTATTTATTTAATCTTTTTTTCTTTTTTTAATTTCTAATTTTATTGTTTTTTTATTGTGTTTTGTTTTTTTAGCTATTTTTTACTTATTTTATATTTTTTTTATTTTTGGTGAAATGGTGTTTTTTTTTAAAAAATTTAAGTTCAGACGATTATTTATTTAATCATCTGATTTATTAGGTCTTTTTCTACTTTTAGGTCCTTTTCTATAACCTAAACCTACAATATACATCTCTTTGCTTCTATGTCTTGATGAAGGAGGTTTGGTTGATTTGACTTTCCTGAATTCTGGCTTGATTTCGTCTAATAATCTTTTGTATTCAGGACCTTGGAAAGCTTTGATTACAAGATTTCCTTCTGTTTCAAGTATATTGTCTGCAATTTTCATTACGGTTTCAACTAAATCAACAGAATTCAAATGGTCAATTGTTTTAATTCCAGTTAATGATGGAGATGCGTCTGAAATTAATACTTTAGCCTTTCCGTCTGTCAATTCCATTATTTTCTCTTGGACTATCTCCTTGGTGAAGTCTCCTCTTATTCCATAGAAGTTCTTTTCTGGGAATGGCTTGATTCTGTTTAAGTCAACTCCGACAACGATTCCTTCCTCTCCAACTTTTTCTAAAGCCACTTGGGACCATCCTCCAGGAGCTGCGCCTAAATCCACTACAGTGTTTCCTTCCTTGATGATTTTATACTTTTTATCTAATTGTTTAAGTTTAAAAGATGCTCTTGAACGATAGTCTTCGCTTTTAGCTCTTCTATAATAAGGATCTTTCTTCTTTTCCACTTGCCATCTGCTTCCCATTTCAATCCTCTCAATTATTCTTCATTCAATTTCTCATTAGCAAAATTTAGGGATGCACATACTGGGCTTCCAGTTTTAATGAATTCTATTTCTATTTTGCTTTTATTTATTTCTAGCAATGCAACAGAAGGGTCAGATAATCTTGGGTTTGTAGGGCTTCCAGGATTAACTAAAATCACATCTTTAATCTTTTCAAGCTGTGCAATATGTGAATGGCCACTTACTAAGATATCTACTCCCAGTTCTAAGGCAGTGTAATATAATTGTTGGGTATCTCCCCTTGGATAGACTTCTCCATGGACTATTCCTATCTTATGGCCTTCCGCTTCAATGATTTTAGATGCTGGAAGTTCCAATTCTCCAACGACCCTATCCATGTTTCCTTCCACAGCATGGACTGGAGCAATTTTCTCCAAATCGTCTAAAACGCTTTGGCTTGTAATGTCTCCTGCATGGATGATTAAATCAACATCTTCAAATGCATCAAAAACAGGTTGTGGAAGTTTTATTCTTCTATCTGGAATATGGGTGTCTGATATTAGTCCTATTAACATTGTCCTCACTCATTGCTTTTTAAGAAATTTGTTCATAATCATATAAACTATTGTTTTGCTTTAACATTATATAATCTATTTTATCTTAATTATATATTTTGTCTGAAAATCATTGTTTTCATTCATGTCTTTTCTTCTTAATCTAATAATTAATGGGGGATTTTTTTCAATTTTTCAATTTTCTAAAAATTATAATTGTGTCAATAATTGCTTATATAAAACTTTATAAGTTTATAAAAATATATAGAATATTATCTGATAATATTTGTTCAGGAGATTAAAAATGGGAAAAGTTAGTAAAGAAAAAATATTGGAGATTTTAGAAGGATATGATAAAGACAATATTACAATTGCCACATTAGGTAGTCACACTTCTTTACATATTCTTAATGGTGCTAAAGAAGAAGGCTTTAGAACTGCTATTGTATGTGAAAAAGGTAGGGAAGTACCTTATGAACGTTTTGGAGTTGCTGATGAATTCATTATGGTTGATGAATTTAAGGACATTGTAAATGAAGATGTGCAACAAAAATTAAGAGACATGAATGCAATCGTCATTCCTCATGGTTCCTTTGTTGCTTATGCTGGTTTAGACAATGTTGAAGATAAATTCAATGTTCCTATGTTTGGTAACAGAGACATATTAAGATGGGAAGCTGAAAGAGACCTTGAAAGACAATTGCTTGTAAACGGTAAAATCAGAATTCCAATGAAATATGATGATCCATCAGAAATCGACCGTGCTGTAATGGTTAAGTTCCCTGGAGCAAGAGGTGGAAGAGGATACTTTGTAGCTTCATCTCCTGAAGAATTTGATGAAAAAATCGAAGCAATGAAAGAACGTGGATGGATTGAAGATGAAGATGTAGCACATGCTCACATTGAAGAGTATGTTTCAGGCTGTAACTACTGTATTCACTATTTCTACTCTGCATTAAATGATGAAGTTGAATTGATGGGTATGGACAGCAGATACGAATCAAGCATTGACGGATTCGTAAGAATGCCTGCAAAAGATCAATTATCCATTGACATAAGTCCTTCTTATGTTGTAACCGGTAACCACCCTGTTGTAATGAGGGAATCCTTGCTTCCTCAAGCATTTGATATCGGTGACAAGTTAGTTAAAAGTGCTGCAGAACTTGTAAAACCAGGTTTAAATGGTCCATTCTGTATACAAACTCTTGTAAATGATAACCTTGAAGTTGTTGTATTTGAAACCAGTGCAAGAACTGATGGTGGTACAAACACTTTCATGGAAGGTTCTTCATACAGTTACCTTAAATATGGTGAAGGTATGAGTATGGGAAGAAGAATTTCCCGTGAAATTAAAACAGCATTAGAAGAAGGCGGTCTTGAGAAAATTATAACATAATTTTCTTACTTTCTTTTTTACTTTTTTTTACTTTTTTTATTATTGATTATTACTTTTTTTCTTTTGTTTTAGGGTTTTATTTAGTTTTTACTTTTTTTAGGCATTGATTTTTCTTATTCTACTAATCTTTTTATCTTTTTTGCATTTGCTATTTTTTTAAATAAA
>CAMODR010000056.1 GCA_946611495.1 uncultured Methanobrevibacter sp.
GTTCCTCCGAATCCTTTTAAAATCTTTTCACATTCTTCAATGGATTCTTTGCTTAATGATTGTATTTTAAAGGTATAACTGACTTCATTTTCTTTTATAGGGCTTCCCTTATAAATGTCTGTTATTTCAATGTCCACAATGTCTTTTGTTTCTTTTAAGGTGTCTTTGATAATGTGTGGACTTGAATTCTTATTGAAAATGCAACTGATGTCATATTCATATATCTTTTGATTATTGATCTTCCAGTTGTACAATTCCTTTTCGTTTAATATTTCAATGTTAGACATTTTTAGTCGTTTAAGCTTATTGTTCATGTCTCTTAAGTAAACAAAGTCTAAATCGATTTCTTCAAGGACTCCTACATGGATTTGGCCAGAATAGATATGTCTTAATCCCATTTCACATCCAACAGATTTTTGAAGAGTGTTTATCTCTTGGGTGATTGAGTTTACAGCCTTGTCACTTCTACCTAATGCCGCTTGGATATCTCCCATATGCTTTGTTGCCCTAACTGCAATTTCAACGAATTTATCTTCGTCCTCATTTGTTAGAGCTTCCTTTAGTTCAGACATTGCATCGAATAACGCTTGTCTGATTTTCTCTCCTCTCTTATTCTCATGTTGGATAGAGTATGTAAGGTATGGGTTTTGTGATACAATACGAGCTATTGTATCAATCATTAAGTTGTAAATAGGACTTTCATAGTCTTCAGTATCCTTAATATTGACTTGGAGCTTTTCAATGGCTGCAGCAGTTGAAATATATGAAAAGTGGGTTAAAACCTGAACGACTGCCATCATATCATCGTGATGCTCTGGTGTGGTTTCAATTATTCTCATTCCTTTATTTTCAAGGAATTTGTAGACTCTATCATACCATTTTCCTTTCATTAATGGGGTTAAAACGATTATTTGGCCTCTTAAATCGCTGGTTCTTGGACCAAATACTGGGTGGGTAGGAATAAATTCAACAGAATCGCTTAGATTCTCCTTCATTTTGTAGCTTGGGCCTTCCTTGACAGATGTCACATCAAGCATTAATGATCCGTCTTTCATAAATGGCCCAAGGTCTTCAATGACTCCTTCAGTACTTGATATTGGAACAGAGATAATGACAATGTCACTGTTTTGAACTATCTTTCTATTGTTGTTAGAGTATTTGACTCCTAACTCTTCGCTTACTGCATTTCCAACTGCAGTGTCCCTTCCGGTTATTGTCACATCAAAATTATCTTCATTTAAGTACCAGGCCAATGTTTTTCCTAAACCTCTGGTTCCCCCAATAATTGCCACTTTCATTGTGTTTCTCCTTTATAGTTATTTAAATATTTGTGTTGTTTTATTATGATGATTATTGATTGTTTAGGGCTTTATTCCTATTAGGATAAGCTTTATCAATAAACAAAAACTTTTTATATTATCATCGGTTAATTTTATATAAACTATAATCATATTTTATATTGTTATAATTTATATAATTTTTATGATTATTTATTTTTCATGTGTAAATAAAAGATTTTTATTCTGATTATTTTATTTTACTGGTTAAGGTGTTTTAATGAAAATTATTGAAGAGGATCAAAGCAATGGTGTTGTTAAGGTTTTTCCAGAAACTTTAGATGATTTATGGCATTTGTCCCATATTATCGCTGAAGGAGATAAGGTATATTCTAAAACCACTCGTAGGATTCAGGATAATGGAGAGTCTGTGAGAAACAATGCTGGAGTTAAAAAAACATTCACTTTAGGAATCTCTGTTGAAAAGGTAAGCTTTCACATCTTCACTGGTAAATTAAGAATATCTGGAACTATCATAAGCGGTCCTGAAGAGTATATTGCAATGGGAGACCATCATACAATTGAAGCTAAGCTCAATAATAGATTAACTATTAAAAAGGAAAAATGGTCTCATTATGCTATAAATCGTGTTAATCAAGCTATTGAAGCATCTAAAAAATTGTCTGCTATGATTGTCGTAATAGAAGATGATGTTGCAGACTTTGGTTTGATGAGGCAGTATGGAATTGAATATTATGGTCCTGTAATGGGAAATGTCTCTGGAAAACGCATAATTGACAAGAATCGTAAGAAAAACATTGAAAAGTTCTACAGTAATATTGTGGAATATATCAATAAGTTTGAAAATGTTCATACAATCATTCTTGCAGGTCCAGGATTCTTTAAGAACGATTTCTATAAGTATTTAGAATCTAAGCATAAGGACATTGCAAAGAATACAATCATTGAATCTACAGGTTCTGGAGGCCGTGTAGGAATTCATGAGGTCTTAAAGAAAGGAATTGTTGAGAAGCTGTCAACTGAAAATAGGGTTGCATTTGAAATATCTGCAATCGAGAATATCCTTCAGGAAATTGCTAAAAACTCTCCTCTTGTTGTTTACGGTAAAAAAGAAGTTCAAAATGCCATTAATTTAGGAGCTATTGAAAAATTGATTGTCTTAGATAAGATAGTCAGAAGCGAAGACCTTGAAAATTCAATGGATATGGTTGAAAACATGTCTGGTGAGGTTTTGGTAATAAGCAGTGAACATGAGGGCGGAAAACAGCTTGAGGCCTTAGGTGGAATGGCTGCTATATTAAGGTATGCTATTTCTTAATAATTTTACTTAACAATTTTTTAAATATTTTAACAATTTAACTTTTTTTCATTTTTATTAATTAACTATTATTTTTTCATTTTATCAGTTATTTTAATACTTGGTGGAGCATTGTTTTTAAATAAAGATTTATATTATAATTTATAAATAATATAATACTTTGAAAATATTATGCTTTGAAAATTTTTATTTAAATTTATAATTAATAAGGTTTTCAAGAGAATTTTTATTAAATATTTACAAATTGAATTTTTATTATTGACTTAAAGGATTATTAACATGTTTATAGAATTATTAGTTGTATTCATATTATGTTTTATAGGAACTGGAGTATTGAATATACTCTTCCGTTTCTTTGGAAAACGTGGATATATGGGTAATCTATATGAAACAGTAAGGGGAGGAACTCCTAGAGCTATTGGGATAATTCCTTTCATTTTAATCAGTCTGTTTTTACCAAGCGGATTTAATAATCTTGTGCTTGTTATGGGTTTATGCGCTCTAATAGATGATATTGTAGGCAGAAGAAAGATCACTAATTTGCCTATTGAAATTGGTCAGCTTGTAAGAGGAATAGGTATGCTTTGTGTAATTGGAATAGGATATCCGATTATGGGAATCTCATCCATTTTAGTTGCTCTTATGATTCAGCCAATGAATATTGCAGACATGCAGCCTGGAACTGCAGCAAGTGTAACAATCATAATGAGTTTCTTTACACTTTTAGTGGTTTTAATCTTAGGTGTAGGTCCTGTAAATGAAATACCTGCATATTATGTTCCATTGCTTACATTAGTTACTTGTATAGCTTATTGTCCTTTGGATTTCGCTGGAAAGATTATGATGGGTGAAGTAGGTAACCACACTTTTGCTATAGCCTTAGGTATTTGCTTCTATGTTTTAGGAGGATTCCTAGGAACATTGATCTTATTCATCATAACCACTGGAGTAATTGCATACTTAAGAAGATATAACCTATCAAGATTCCTTATAAATAAATTGCATATTCCAAATCCTACTTTCGGCGATTTATTTATGGATGTATTAACTGGCGGAGGTTTAGGAGACTTATTAAGGAAAATCATCCTTAAATCTAACCAGTATGAAATTGATAATGAATTATTTATTTTGCTTGGATTTAGAAGATTATTGTATAATCCATATTCTCCAAATTTAGAAAGAGTTGTTGAAAAAGACAGTAGAACTAAACGTGTAGAATTAAGAAGGTTAAATTAAATTTAGTTTAATTAATCCTCTTATTTATCTATTTATCTATAATTTTATTTTATTTATTTTTATAGTGAGGTAATTTTTATGGCTGACGTATTTGATGTAATTAAAAATAGGAGAAGTGTAAGGGCTTATAAGGATGAGCAAATTAGTGATGATGATATTGAAAAAATATTAGAAGCAGCTATTATGGCTCCTACTGCAAGAGGAGAAGCTCCATGGCATTTCACTGTTGTTCAAAACAAGGAAATTCTTGAAGACATTAATGCTTCTGTACACAGTATTTTAAAGAATTCTGGTGATGAGGTTCTTGAAGCAATTGCTAACTCTGGTGTAAATGTAATGCACAATGCTCCAACAGTTGTTTTTGTATCTGCTAAATCAGATGCTACCAATATGCAAGCAGACTGTTCTGCAGCTATTGAAAACATGCTTCTTGCAGCTGAAGGCTTAGACATTGGATCCTGTTGGTTAGGTCTTGTTGCAGTTTACTTCAGCATTGAGGAAAACTTGAAAAAACTTCATATTCCTGAAGGATACACTCCTTTATATGGTGTTTCATTAGGTTATAAGGTTGAAGAAAACGAACCAAACCCACGTAGCGATGTCTTTGTAAATTGGTTAAAATAAGTTAATTAATTTACAACTTTTTTCTTTTTTTAAAATAATCTTTTTTATTATATTTTTTTTAAAATAAGTAATTAGGATAAAATAAAAGTATTTTATCCCTTAATTCTTTTTTTATATTTTATTTAAACTTTTTAATAGTTTTTATTTTCTTTAAAATTTTATAGCAGTTCTTTTTTTACATTATCTTTAAGATCTTATAATATGCATCAGTTGATGGATGAACTTCTAAAAAGTCGTCAAATGCTTCTTTTTTTATTCCCATATTCATTAGGAATGCAAGATATGCAGTATCATCAATTGAAGATGGTGATATTGAACTGACTCTTTCAACTTCTTCAGTTTCACTATTCAATGAAACTTTAGTAAGTCCTGTTCCTCCATTTAAGATTCTCCAAAATGCATGAGGTCCAGCTAAACCTGGAATTACTACATGGTCTAGGTTTTCTGTATCTCTATCCTTGTCTAGCCTTTGTGTGAAGCTAACATCCATATCCAATGTTAATGATTGAGGAACTACAACATCTTCGACTTTATTTAAGTATCCTGCCATATTTCTTGCTGCAGCTATTCCCTCTTTTCTTGCAACAGGAGTTAAGTTAACTCCTCCAGTCACATCTCCTGCAGAGTAGATGTGAGGATTAGAGCTTTGTAAGAATTCGTTTACTTTAACGTAGCCTTTCTCATCTAATTCAACAATTCCTTCAAGGATTTCGGAATTAGGGATTCTGCCTGTAGCTATTAAGGTTTTTCCTTCAAACTCGCCTTTATCGGTTATTATAGAGTTTTCCTTTATTTCCTTTATATTTGTGTCCTCTAAGATTTCAACCTCTTCAAGAAGGTCATTTACAACATAATCCTTGATTTCGCTCTCTAAGTCCTTAAGGATCTTTGACCTTGCAATGATTTTCACTTGGCTTCCAAAGCTTGAGAATATGTTTGAAAGCTCTGTAGCGATAATTCCTCCTCCAACTATATTTAGCTTTTCAGGAACTTCTTCTAAATTAAGAACATCACTACTTACTAAAGCATATTCCTTTCCAGGAATGTCTGGAATAAATGGCCTTGCTCCAGTGGCTACCAATAGGTTTTCCGCTTCAAAAATCGCATATTCCTCATCGCTTTCTTTAAGAGCGTCCTTTTGGAGAGGATATTCCTTGTCGATTTTAACCTTTACAATAATCTTATTGTCTTCTGCTTCAATGACTGCATCTCCATAAATGACTTCATTGTTTACACTTTCGTTTTCCTCTTGATTTAATTTTCTAAGAATGGATTGAGTTTTTTTCACATTGTTACAAGCTTCCTTATAGTCAAGGGAGATGTTTCCATTAATGAATCCTATTTCGCTAAATCTTTTGTAGTTTCTTAAAAAGCGACTAATGTCTGTTAATGCACAAACGACCATACATCCTTCATTTAAACAGGTTCCTGCAATATGTTTTCTTTCAACAAGAAGGGTTTCTTCACCAAGTT
Source organism: uncultured Methanobrevibacter sp. (assembly GCA_946611495.1). Taxonomy (GTDB): domain Archaea; phylum Methanobacteriota; class Methanobacteria; order Methanobacteriales; family Methanobacteriaceae; genus Methanobrevibacter. The sequence goes on from CAMODR010000056.1 coordinate 5,950, forward strand.
TTCCTAGTTCAAATGAGCCTAATCTGCCTGCAGGGCCTGCTCCAATAACTATATTTTTAAATTTCTTAATTTCAGTCATTTTAATCCCTTTAATTAATATTTAATATGTTAATAAATTGTTTTTCTTATGCTTATAGTTTATTATACTAAGTTATGTTCAATATACTATAAATTATTTGTTTTATACAATAAAAATATTTATATAATGTAAGAACTAATAAATTAATTATAAATAAATTGATTTTAATTATGATTGTTGATTAAAAATTCATTTGAAAAAATCATAATTATACTATTTAACTAATAATTTTTATTAAAAAACTTAAAGGAGAATGATGTTATGTGTATTGCTGCACCAGCTAAAATTGTAGAAATTGATACTGAATCTAACATTTGTGCTGCAGACTTTGGAGGAGTCAGACAAAATGCTAAATTAGATCTCCTTCCAGATGTAGAAATTGGTGATTATGTTCTTATTCATGCAGGATATGCTATTGAAAAGTTATCTGAACAAGCTGCAAAAGAATCTTTAGAATCCTGGGATGAATTATTAGAAATGTTAGAAGAAGAAGATAAAGAACGTGAAGCAATGATGAAAGACTTTGAATAAGTCTTTTTTATTTATTGTTTCTTTTTTTCTATTTTTAATTTCTTTTTTAAATTCTTATTGAATTTATAATCTATTTTACTTTTTTTAAAATTATTATTTGAATAAAATTAATTTTTGAATTTTTAACTTTTAATGATTTAATTATAATTATACTATAATTATTTTTATTGTATTAAATCCTTATTTATGATTTAGATTAAATTTATTGAATCTGTGGTTCTATGGATGAAGAGATAAAACTATTAAAGGAATTGAATTGTCCTGAATGGGTAATTGAGCATTCTAAAGGTGTTTCAAGAAAGGCATGTGAAATCGCCTCTAATTTTGATGATGTTGATATGGAACTTGTAAGAGTTGGTGGCCTATTGCATGATATAGGAAGATCCAAAACCAATTCTATTGAACATGCTGTAATTGGTGCTCAAATACTTAAGGAAAGGGGATTTGATGAGTATATAATCAATATTGTTGAAAGGCATATTGGAACTGGCCTTAATGAGGAAGATGCTAAGGAATTAGGGCTTCCTATAAAGGATTACACTCCACAAACCCTTGAAGAAAAAATAGTTTCCCATGCAGATAATTTATTTAATGGTGCAGATGAGGTTGATGTTGATTTCACTATAAATAAATGGAAAAGAAAGTTAGGTGAGAATCATCCCTCAATTGAAAGAATCAAGGAAATTCATGAGGAATTGGTAGGTCGTTTCGATTAATTTTTGAATTTCTTAAATTTTAATTAACTATTTATTTAATTTTAATTAACTATTT